>JALYWZ010000820.1 GCA_030852505.1 Myxococcota bacterium
GAGCGCCCTCTTCGCCACGGTGCATCCGCCCGAATCGTCACACAGGTGCGTCGAGTCGCACTCCTCGCCCTCGCCACGCGCGATGAAGCTGCAGACGCGTTCGCCGCTGCCGCAGCCGGCGCCGCCGGGCAGGCAGCGGTTCTCCGTGACGGAGCTCGGGTAGTCGCGGCAGGCGGTGTCGGCGGGGCAGGGGATCGCGCCGCACTCGCTGTCGTCTTCCGGCGCCTGGTCGCAATGACCGTCCTCGCCGCAGGCCTGGCAGGCCGAGTCGCAGCGGTTGTCGCAGCACACCTCGCCGCCCGTCAAGGTCGCCGCGCAGTAGCCGGAACCACATTCGCTCGCGTCGTCACAGCTCTCGCCGAGGCCCTTCTTGCCCTCGACCACACACTCGCCCTCGCCGTCGCACTCGCCGGTGCCCTCGGCGCACGGGGTTCCGGAGTCCTCGTCGACCGGCTCGCACTCGGCGTCGTAGCTCCGGCACTCGGTGTCCTCCGGGCAATCGATGGGCTCTCCCGCTCCCGCCGCTCCGGCTTGCGCCATGCCGCCGCTCGTGTCCGGCGTTCCGCCGCCACCGGCGTCGCCCCCCGCGCCTGGAGAACCGGCGGCGCCGCTCGAACCGCCCTGGCCCGCTCCGGCATTTCCGCCCACGTCGTTCACTCCGGCCGCACCCGCTGCGTCCCCGTCGCCGAATACTCGGTCGGTGTCGACGGAGCACGACGCTGCCACGAGCAGCACCCAGCTCGTCAACCAAACCGCTCGTACGGAGCTCCGTTTCACGCCGGCCGGACTCTCCGGCGTTTGACCCGCCGATCGGGCTCCACGCGTACGATCTCCGAGTCCGACTCGCGCCGGTAGCGCACCTGCTCGAACAAGCGCTCTCGGCGCTCGTCGTAGAACAGCCGCACTTCGCGGATCAGCCCCTCTTTGGACGCGGCCTGCGCGGATTCGGATACGCTGTCCGCCTTCCAGGTGCCGAGATCTGCCGGCAGGGGTTCGAGCGTGCCGAGCCGCTCTTCTTTCATGCCCGGGACGTTCTGAAAGACGAACGTCAGGTACACCCCGACGCCGATCGCGGCCACCACCAGCAAGAACACGTAGAACATGCTCAAAGAGACCCCGGGGCTTCTTTCGGTCCAACGAAATCCGGCGGCATGGCCTCGGCGTGTTTGACGAGCTCCGGCACTCTTTCCGGCTCCAGGCCGCGGAAGTAGACGTTCCAGCCTGGCCTGCGCAGCATACCGTCGCACTCGCTCTGATACCAGGCGGCGATCGGGTTGTTGGGGCGGGCGCGCCAGAAAATCCTCGGAAAATCGCGCTCGATCGCATGCCACAGGTCGTGGCCGATGCCTTCACCCTGCGCTTCGGGCAGCACCGCGAACTTGCTCAAGTACGGCGCCGGCGTGGCCGCATGTAGGATCGCCGCTCCCCGGTACGACGACTCGACGTAGACCGCGAGCGGGGGCCGCTCGAAGAAGCCGGGCGCCAGGGTTCGGCCGAAGCTCTCTTCGAGCAGCGTGCGGAGCCGAGCCACGTCTTGCTCGGTGTAGGCGTCGCGCCGCTCGATCTCCGTGCCGATCTTGATCAGGGTGCCTGCGCCCTTGACCGTGAACAGCTCCCTCAACAGGTTGAGCGGCGAGGTGACGCTCACGAGCAACGAGCTCGAGCCCACCGCATCCAGCAGCGTGTCGGCGCCGGTGATGAGCTCCAGATCCCGTTTGCCGAAGCGCTTCGCGGCCAGCAGCGCGTGGTGATCCGTCCTCAGGTTGATGACCGAGACCCAACCCCCCGAGGCCGACAGCGTGTGGCCCGGTCCCAAGACGATGGGCCGGTCGGCGCGCGCAGGAATGCCGCCACGACGCCGTAATAACACGACTTTTCGTGTATCCAGCCGTCGGGCGAGCTCGGCCAGCGCCATCAGCCGCTGCTCGGTCCCGACGCCGGGGTCGGGCGTGAAGCTGACGATCGGGAAGCGCTCGCTGCGCAGATCGCTCACGAGCGACTGCGCGAGGTCCGGCTCGTTCGCCGTGTGCAGCGTGTGAGAGAGCCCGGCCGCCGGCAGACGGCGCGCGAGCCGCTCGGCGCCTCCCGCAGCCGACTCCGGATCGAAGAGACCGAGCACCAGCGGCGCGAACAGCCGCAGCTCCCCGAGGAAGTGCAGCTGCTCGACCAATGCGCCGACGCCTTCTCGCAGCACCGGCCCGCCGGGCGCGATCACGGCGAAGCTCTCCTTCGGCAGCTTGCGGAACAGTCGCAGGTAGAGCTCGGCCTCCGAGCGGCGGCCGACGCTCTCGAGGAACGTCAGCACGACTTCGGCCGCGTTCGGCGACACGGGGAGCGATGCAGGGGCGGGCGCAGGCGGCGCTGGCACGGCTGATCCTTGGTTCTTGATCGACGTCAGCCTAGGGTTCGACGGACGAGGTCCACGAGCGTAGCGGCGGGCGCGAGCGGTAGGTCCTTCGAGAGCGCTCGAAGGTACCAGGTCGAGCGCCAGGAAATGCTGGACCCAGCTGGAATTTCTTGGAACTCACCCTGGTTCTCGAGCTCCACGTAGGCCTCGGCCGGCGTGTGTTGCGGGCTGGCATAGATTTCGATGCTGGCCTCGTTCGGCGCGACGAGCTCGCGGCGTGGCGGGTCGAAGGCCTTCACCAGCAACACGCGTTCGGGTGTCAGGTGCGCGAGCCAGCCGCTTCCTTCACCGAAGAGCTTGCCGTGCGGGGGCGCCTGCCCCGAGTGCTGAAACCAGACGCAGCCCGCGTCGCGCGTGGTCGGTAGCGGCAGCACCCCCGAAGGTGCTTCGTCGGAGGCGTAGAAGCTCAGCCCGAGCGGGCCGACCCGCGTGATCTCCCACGGCGCGACGCGCTTCGCCGCCGAGCCGCGGTTTGCTATCGAGTAGGTGACCTCGAGCGAGCGCCGCGCCGGATCGGCGAGGAAACGCTTTCGCACCGACAGCCCCTCGAGCGCCGGGGCCTGCGCGGCCGTGACCGCGGGCCCCTCGAC
>JALYWZ010000821.1 GCA_030852505.1 Myxococcota bacterium
GAGCGCGCTGGCGACGGCGCGCAGCTCTTCCCAGGTGCGCGGCGCGCCCAGCCCGGCACGCTCGAAGAGCTCCGCGTTCAAATAGGCAATCGGCGTCGAGCGGTTGAACGGCAGGGTCACGAGCTCGCGCTCGCCTCCGCCGATCCAGGTCCCGCTCTGGCCAAGCGCCGGCACCAGATCGAAATCGTCGCGCGGAGCGTAGCCGTCGAGCGCCTCGAGCACACCGGCCTCCGCGAGGTACGGCACCACCTCGCCGACGACGTGGCTGAGGGCGGGCGCGGCACGAGCAGCCAGCGCGATCCGGAGCTTGGCGAGCCCCTCGAAGTAGTCGCCCTGGTAGATCGGGCGCACCGGAACGCGCGCCGGATCCTGGTTGAAGCGCGAGACGAGCGCCTCGAGCACCTCGCGGTTCCGCCCGCCATAGGTGAACCAGAGCGGGACTTCCCGGCCCGAGCGCGCACTCGAGCCGCAGCCGGCGAGGCCGAGGCCAGTGAGCCCTGCGAGGCCCAGCCCCGCGAGGGTCGCGCGGCGACTCCAGCCGAAACCCGGGCGCATGGCGAGAGACTACTCTCGAATCGGCGAGCCCCCGCAAAAGAGTGTTAGAACGCCGTCACGCTCGGTGACCGGAAGCGCGCGATTCAAGACCCTGGGTGGCTGGATCAGCCTTGGGGCCGCGGTCTGCGCTCTGGGCTGCGACCGCGAGCAGGAAGCGCCCGTGAGCAGCGTGGCTTCCGCGGCGCGCGCCGGCTCCGAACCGCAGGCCACGGCAGCCGTCGCGATCCAGACCGTGGGCGACGTCACCCCGACACTCACCTGCCCGGAGCGGATGGCGCTCGTGCCGGGCGGTGAAGCCTGGATCGGTTCGGATCCGGAAGAGCGCTTCGCCGAGGACGAGAGCCCGCGTTTCCTCACGCGCCTGGCCTCGTTTTGCCTCGATCGCACCGAGGTCACGGCGGCGGCGTACTCGGCCTGCGTCGAAGGCGAGCGCTGCACGCCCGCTGCCGTGAGCTCGCCGAACTGCACGGGCTCGAACCCCGAGCGCTTCGACCACCCGATCAACTGCGTCGATTTCGAGCAGGCCGAGGCCTTCTGCAAAGCACGCGGCGCGCGGCTGCCGACCGAGGTCGAGTGGGAGTACGCGGCGCGCGGCGGGAGCGCGGCTCTGCGCTACCCCTGGGGTAGCGAGCCACCGGACGGGCACACCTGCTGGAAGGAGCCGCACACCTGCCGCGTCGGGCGGTTTCCGGCAGATTCACTGGGGATCTTCGACCTTTCCGGCAACGTCTGGGAGTGGACCTCGACTTATTACGGCCCGTACCCGTGGCCCCCGCTAGAATCACCCTCGAGGGTGTATCGCGGCGGCAGCTGGAGCCGGCGCTTCGTGAAATGGATGCACATTGGGCTGCGCAACCGGTCCGCGCCGTTTCGCAGCGGCTCGCACCTCGGGTTCCGCTGCGCGCTCAAACCCGCCGGCGCCGTGTGTCCGTTCGGTGCCCTGCCCGACGGGGAGTGCCGTCACGGCGTCGTCACCCGAACGTGTAGTCCGGGGTACGAGTGGAACGGGCTGCGCTGCGCGGCCCCCGGAGCGCCGCCTTGCGCGGAAGGCCGCCACGAAGAGCCGGGGTTCGGCTGCGTGCTGGACAGCGCGCGCCCCACGGCCACCCGCGCAGACCTCCGGGCCGAGGTCCGGAAAGTGTCTCGGGCCCGCTCACCCGAGTTCGATTCCGATTGTATGAAAAGCCAGCGTGACCGCCCGCACGCTTTCCGCTATTCAGGCGGTACTCACGACGCCCGGAACGAGGTGGGTCGGAGCCAAGGATGCAAGAATCGCGACGTCGGCGTAGGTTGGAACTCTGCTTGCTGTCCCTGACGGGAACCCTGGCAGGTTGCATCCATCTCCCTTCCTCGAGCTCTGCGCCGGTCCACGCCGAGCCGTCGCATGTCCCGGTCACGCAAGGCACCCCCGTTTACGTGAGCTCGAGCGGGAGCGAGCGCGGGCTGTCGGCATTCTCGATCGGCCTCGGGAACGCCTTCCCGGTGCGAGCGCAGTCGGTGCGCGCGCTGCCCGAGCTCAAGCCACCCAGGCTCGAGCCGTGGGCGACGCTGTTACCCCCCGCGGGTGATTCGGACGCAGAAATTGCGGCCGAAGAGCCAAGCGACGAGCACGAGTCGCCCGCGTCCACGCAGCCCGACGAGGAAGAGGACCATCCCGAGCTCGCATCGTTGCCGCGCGGCACCATGGTGCTGCACGTCGGGGATTCCTTCGCCGGGGCGCTCGGGGTTCCGCTCGGCAAGCGCCTGCGCGCCGCCGGGCTCCGCAGCGTGCTCGAGTTCAAGAAGGCGAGCTACATCCCGACCTGGGCGTTCGGCGACGAGCTGCGGATCTTCGTCGCGCGGCACAAGCCCGACCTGGTGCTGGTGAGCCTGGGTGCCAACGAGATCGAGCTCCGCCAGCCGCTGCAGCGCGTGTACGCCATCAAGCGGCTGGTGAAGACCGTGAGCTCACAGCCCTGCGTCTGGGTTTCGCCCCCCACCTGGAAACCCGACGCCGGCCTGCTCGCCGTCATTCGTGAAAATATCGCGCCATGCCGTTATCTCGATAGCGACGCGCTGGTGCCGTATCTGCCGCGCGGGCCCGACAGCATCCATCCGTCGCTGAAAGGCCGCGAAATCTGGGCGGACGCGGTGTTGGATTGGCTGTCTCGCCAGCGCGACCCCGACGGCCAGGCGCCCTGGCAATTCAAGCCGAACGACGCGCTGCACCCGTCCGCGCGCTACGACGGAATGCCTGTGCGCCGCGCGGCGCAGCCGTAACGCGGGCTAGCGCTCGCCCGGCGATGAGTAAACTAGGGCGCGATGAAGGCGCCCGTGGCGTTTGGCTGGGTCGCGTGGGTCGCTCTCGCGGCGGCCTGCAGTGACGATCTGAAGAGCAACGCCGATCCGCACACGGTGGTGATCGGCCCGGATGCGAGCGCGGCGGGGGGCCTCGCGACGA
>JALYWZ010000822.1 GCA_030852505.1 Myxococcota bacterium
ACCAGCGACTCTTCGAGCTCGGCGACGCGGGTCTGGAAGCTGAAGCTGTCGGCGAGCGCGAGCGCGCCCTGCTGGACCTTGATGCTGGCCTCGCGCTCCTGCTCGCGCGCGAGCTCGAGCGCGCCGCGTTCGATTTCGATCTGCGCCTCGGCGAACCAGAGCTCCCAGTAGCGGAGCAGGCTGTCTCGCACGGTCTCGCTCGCGACGCGGCGGAGCTGCTTGTCCGCGGCGTCGCGCTGGACGCGCGCCGAGCGGAGCTCGAGCTCACCGATCCGGGTGCCCGCCCCGCGCAGCAACGGCTGCGCCACCGAGGCCCGCGCGGTCAGAGCGTAGCCGCCGCCGGAGCTGTTTCCGGCGAAGCTCGAGGCGTCGAGGTTGTCGTCGAAGCGCTCGCCTTGAAGGCGTAGCTCTGCCGTCGTGCCGATCGGAAAGGTGCGGCGGAGCGCCGCCCCGAGCGTGACGGAGCGCGAGCTGTTGGAGCTGATGGTGTCGTCCGGGCCGAGGCGCGGCGACGTGACACGCGTGTAACCGGCGTCCCCCGCGAGCACGAACGGGTAGCGGCCTTCTTCTGCCGTGACGCCCGCCCGAGCCTGGTCGCGGCTGAGCTCGGCAACGCTGCGGTTCGGGTTCTGCCGTAGCGCCTGGGAGACGACTTGCTCGACGCTGAGGCTGCGACGCGGCGGAGCAGCGGGAGCAGCGGGAGCAGCGGGAGCGGCACTAGGCGTACCTGGTGCGGGCGGCGTGGCAGCGGGCGCCGGCGGTGTCGCAGCCGGAGCGGGGCCTGACGGGGTCTGCGCGAACGCGGGCACGGAAGCGAGCCAGACCGCGAAGCCCGCGGCGAAAGGACGGCGGAAAGACTCATTCATGACGCAACGCCTCGATCGGATTGAGCCGCGCCGCTTTGTGAGCCGGCAGATAGCCGAACAGGATGCCCACCAGCGCGGAGAAGACGAACGACAGGATCAAGATATCGGGGAGGATCACGAACGGCAGCATCAGCGCGCGCGTCGCGAAGATCGAACCGGTCATGCCGATCGCGATGCCGAGCAAGCCGCCGATCGTCGACAGCACCACGGCCTCGATCAAAAACTGCAGCAGCACTTCGCGAGCCCGCGCGCCGATCGCCAGACGGATGCCGATCTCGCGCGTGCGCTCGGTGACGCTGACCAGCATGATGTTCATGATGCCGATGCCGCCCACGACCAGGCTCACGGCGGCGATCGCGCCGAGCAGCGCCGTCAACGTGCCGGTGGCGGCGCTCATGGTCTGCGCGATCTCCTGCATGTCGCGGACGCGGAAGTCGTCCTCGGCGCCGCGCGGGATCCGGCGCCGCTCGCGGAACAGCGCTTCGATGCGCTCGCGCACCTTGGTGGTGGCGCTGGCGCTGGCCGCGCTCACGTAAATGGCGTTGACGTCGTTGTTGCCCACCAGCCGGCGCTGCACGGCGGCGAGCGGCAAGATCATCACGTCGTCCTGATCTTGCCCCATGCCGGACTGGCCTTTTTCGGCCAATACGCCGATGACTTCACAGCTCAGCTTGTCTACGCGGATCTGAGCGCCGAGCGGGTCGTCGTTGCCGAACAGCGCTCGGACCACGGTCATGCCCAGCAAGCACACGGGCGTGCCCGTCGCAGCTTCGGCTTCGTCGAAGGCACGCCCCTTGGCCACCTGATAGGAGCGAATATCGAGGTAAGACGGGGTGGTGCCCGTGGCCTGCGTCTTCGCGTTGCGGTTCCCGGACACGACCTGAACCTGGCGCTGTGCCGTGGCCGCGACGCGCTCGGCGCCGGTCACTTCGCGCTCGATCGCGGCCGCGTCTTCCTTCTGGAACGGCGAGATTGCCGCCGGCTGGCCGTAGCCACGGCCGCCGCCCGGGCTGACGATCAACAAATTGTCGCCGAGCTTGCCGATGTCTTGTTGCACGCGCGCCGTCGCGCCCTCGCCGATCGTGACCAGCGCGATCACGGCGCCCACGCCGATCACGATGCCGAGCATGGTCAGCACCGAGCGCATGGTATTTCTGCGGATTTCCCGCAGCGCCATCGAGAGCGTGGCGAGGATCACGACTTTTTCGCCCTCCCGCCTGGCGATTCGCTGAGGATCCGCCCGTCGCGGAAGATGATCGTGCGCGTGACGAATCCGGCCATGTCCGGCTCGTGGGTGACGAGGGCGATGGTGATGCCGCGCTCCTCGTTGAGCCGCACCAACAGCTCCATGATCTCGATCTTCTTCGCGGAGTCGAGGTTGCCCGTGGGCTCGTCGGCGAGCAGCAACGACGGCTCGGTGACGAGCGCGCGAGCGATCGCCACGCGCTGTTGCTGGCCGCCCGACAGCTCGCTCGGCGCGTGATGCGCGCGATCCGCGAGGCCCACCGCGTGCAGAGCCTCCATGGCGCGTTCGTGCCGCTCTTTCATGCGGATCCGCCGATAGACCAGCGGCAGCTCCACGTTCTCGAGCGCAGTGGTGCGCGCCAGCAGGTTGAAGCCCTGAAATACGAAGCCGATGTAATTGCGGCGCAGCAGCGCGCGCTGATCGGCGTCGAGCGAGCCCACGTCCACCCCACGGAAGCGGTAATGGCCGAGGGTCGGCGCGTCGAGGCAACCGATGATGTTCATGGCGGTGGACTTGCCCGAGCCGCTCGCGCCCATGATGGCCACGAACTCGCGCGGCACGATCGACAGATCGACCGCGTCGAGCGCGCGCACCTCGGTCTCTCCCGAGCCGTAGATCTTCGACAGGCGGCTGAACTCGACGACCGGGCGCGGCGCCGCGCTGAGGTCCGGCGCTGCGCTCACCCGGACACCGCCTCGGAGTCGATGATCACTTCCGTGCCCGGCTTGAGCTCGGTCGATTTGATCTCCGTGCGCTGACCGTCGGTCGCGCCGACCTCGACCCGCACGCGCTTCGGTGCGCCGTTCACGAGTACATAAACGGACTCGTCGCGACGCCCCAGGGCGCGCGGCTGACCCCCGCCGCTCGCGCCGCGGGGGCGGCC
>JALYWZ010000194.1 GCA_030852505.1 Myxococcota bacterium
AGCTGGAGCCGGCGCTGTCGTCGGTTGTGCACCGGGCGTCGGCGGTTGCTGCGCGGGCGGCGGCAACGGTTGCGCGGGCGCCTGGGCCCAGACCGGGGAGCTCGAAACCGCGAGCGCTTGAATCAACCGAATCGCAAATCGACGCACAACGCCACCTCCGAAACGCGGCTACGCTACCACACGAACCTCTGACGATGCAGCCCGTAATCCAACCCGCGGCCTCGCCTCCGACGTTCCTCGACGGAGTGAAGTGCTTCGGTGCAGCCTTTTCGTTCCTGCTCCGAAAGCCTGCGGCGCTGCCCTACGCGCTGGTTCCTGCCCTGCTCGTGATCGTGCTGTCGGCCGCAGGTCTGTTCGCCTCGTTCCACTGGGTGTCGCCGCTGCTCCGTGATCTGTTGCCGGCCACCGAGAGCCAGGTGGGGAACACGGCCGTCGGGGTGATTTCGTTCGTAGGCACGGTGCTGGTGGGGACGCTCGGGGCACTGCTGGCACTTGCGCTCGCGCCCACCCTCGCCGCACCCGCGCTCGAACGGCTCGTGACGCTGACCGAAGAGGAGCTCCGTGCGCCGCCTCGCGCACCGCTCGGATTTTTCCAAGAAATCCTGCTCGGGCTGCGCGCCTCCTTCATCGGGTTCTGCATCTTCGCGCCCGTGCTCGGGATCCTATTTCTGAGCGAGCTGATTTTTCCCGTCAGCGTGGTCGCGACGTTGCCGATCCGCTTCGCCGTCGCCGCGCTGTGGCTCGCCTACACGATGTTCGACTACCCGCAAAGCCTGCGCGGCTTCCCGATCCGCGCACGCTTCCGGCTCCTGCGCCGAGCCCTCGCACCCACGTTGGGCTACGGCCTCACCTGCTCGCTCTTATTTTGGACGGCCTGCGCGATTCCCCTCCTCTTACCCGTCGGAGTGATAGCCGCCACCCGGCTCTTCTGGCTCGTCGCAGAGTCAGACCCCGCTCTGCGTCACCCCCCAGCTCTGTAAACTCGCAGATCGTCGCGGGGAGATGGTGCAACAGGAAGGCGGGAAGACAGGAAGTATTTGCGGCAAAGGCACAAACGGCACAACGACTCGCAAAGATTTTTTGGGGTTACTCTGCGCACTCAGGCCGTCGGAGTAACGGCGCGCGGGCGCGGGCGGGGGTGCGGGGGGGTCAAGACCAGCGCATTCGGAGGGCGCCTTGGGCGATGCGTTCGGCGCGCTTGAGGTCGTCTTTGCGGAAGGCGTGGCCGGGGCGCGAGAGCTCGAGCATCGCCTTCAGGCCGGGGCCGAGATAGATCGGGACCATCGCGGCGGAGCCGACGCCGCCGCGGCTGGTGGCGAAGCGCTTGGCGAGCGCGTCTTCGGTGGCGCCGAACGGCGGACCGCACACGGGCTTACCGGCCAGCGCGGAGCGCAGCACCAGGTCGTCCTCCGGCAGCGAGTATTTCAGGCGGTCCTTCGAGATTGGCCCGAGCACGCACAGCGTCGTCAGCTCGCGGCGTTCGCGGATCCGGTAGTGGAGCATCCCGCTTTCCGCACCCGTGCAGATCATACCCAGGCGCGTGATCAGGTCGCAGAGCTCCTCTTCGTCCGTCATGCGCGAGGCCGGGCGCATCCGTTCTGCCAGCTCCGCGTTGCTCGGCAGCTTCGACACCGGCACGCCGTTCTGCGCCGCAATTTCCCGCACTGCCTGAAGACCCCGCCAGTTTCCGCGCATCGTGCGCACGTGGCAGTAGTCCGGCACGCGGCCGTGGTTCACACCCTTGATCAAGAGCCCGGTGACGACCGGACCCACCGTGAGCTCGCCGTTGGTGACGTACCAGAGGGGCGGCGGCTCGGGACGGAAAACGCTGACGGGAAACTGGTGGATCTGCATGGGGACAATCCGTGCGCGAATTGTCCTGTGGAATCGCGGAACAGGGCCAAGATTTTGGGAACGCGGACGGCGGGTCCGCTCACGGTTGTCTTCGACCCGGTGCCCGGGCATCGTCCGCCTCCACGCAGGAGGACCAGATGAACAAGGTGGTACATTTCGAAATCCCGTTCGACGACAAGGCGCGCGCGAGCAAATTCTACGGCGAGGTCTTCGGCTGGGCGCTCACCGACATGCCGCAGATGAGCTACGTGATGGCGGAGACGGCCGAGTCGGGTGAATCGGGCTTGCCGAAGGAGCCAGGCGCCATCAACGGCGGGCTATTCCAGCGCCCGAAGGAGGCGCCCCACCCGTGTATCTACGTGGCCGTCGAGTCGATCGAGGAAACGCTGAAGCAAGTCGCTGCCGGCGGCGGCAAGGTCGTCACTCCGAAAACGCCGATCCCCGGTATGGGCGCCTACGCACGCGTGACCGACACCGAGGGCAACGTCCTCGGGCTCTTTCAGATGGGCTGAGCGACCCGGACGGAGACCACGCAGCTGTACGCGACGGCAACATCGCGTACAGCTGCCAAGCTGCCCCGCAAGCCGGAATCACAGTCTCGATCCTGACTGTGATCCATCACCGCAGCAGCGCGCGAGCGGCCGCCCAGCTGCAGCCGAGAACAAGGGCCACACCCACATAAAAAACCCTCTTCCGATCTAGGCTAGGCGTCAATCACGCAATCGCCCTTCGGCCGTGCCACGCACGATAGGACGTAACCAGCTCGCTTGTCTTCCGCATCGAGGTGGCCGCCGCCCGGGTTGACCTCGCCGCTCAGCACTTTCAGCCGGCAATCGCCGCAGTTGCCGACGCGGCAGCCGTATTCGAGCTCCACGTTGTGAGACTCGGCGATTTCGAGGAGTGATTGGCGCTTGCTGCCGGTGATGCGGCGGCCAGTTTTGGCGAGCTCGATCGTGACCTGATCGGCGGTGGGCTCGGCGTCGTTGACCGGCACGCTCTCGTCGCTGTGGCTGCGAGCGGCGGCGAAGCTCTCGGCGTGCAGGTTCGCGAGGTCGAAGCCCATCTCCGTCAAGAGCACGCGCGAGGCGTCCATGAAGCCTTCGGGCCCGCACATGTAGACGTGTCGCTCGTGGAGATCGGGCGCCACCATTTCGAGCATGGGGCGGTTGATCCGGCCGCGCAGACCCGTCCAGGCCCTGCCGCTCGAGCGCGAAGTCGTGATCAGCACCGGATCGAAGGTGCGGTAGCGCGCCGACAGCATGTCGAGCTCGTGATGAAACACGATGTCGTCGGGCGTCTGGATCGAGTTGAAGAACTTCATGTCGACGTCCGCCGACAGGTCACAGAGCCAGCGCGTCATGCTCATCAGCGGGGTGATGCCGCTGCCCGCCGCCAGGAACAGGATCTTGTCCGGGATCTTGCCGGGGATCAGGTGGAACTTGCCCTTCGGCCCCGAGATCTCGAGCTTGTCGCCGACCTTCAAGTTGTCGGCGAGCCAGTTCGACACCAGCCCGCCGGGCACGCGCTTGATCGTGAGCTCGAGCACGAACGGGCGCGTCGGCGTGGACGAGATGGAGTACGAGCGCACCACCTTCTTGCCGCCGATCTCGAGCACGATCGTGCAGAACTGCCCGGGCCAGTAGACGAACCGACACAGCGGGTCGCCCTGCAAGCGGTAGGTGTAGACGTTGTGCGTATCCTGGAGGATCTCGGTCACGTACAGCGGCGTGTCGCGACCGGTCCAGATCGGCAGATCCACCTTGGGATCGATCAGCGTCGTGTTCAGGCGCGCACGCGCCCGCACCACGCCGGGAGCGCCGTTCACGATCGGGATCTCCTGCACCACGCGCTCCACGTTCACTCGAGTCGCCTTCAAGCTGGTTTGGGCCGTGTACGCGCAGCGCCCGACGTGGGACGTGAGCTCGTTGATGTACTGCGTGCCTTCCATCTGCGCCTTGGATTTGTGGAAGCTCGCGTAGATCACGTCGCCCTTGACGCGATCGCTCACCACGGCCGGAAAGGTCATGCTCGCGCCGTTGTCGGGGTTCGAGACGCGGACGCGCTCGCCGTCCTTGATGCCGTGCTTTTGCGCCATCGACGGCGACAAGAACAGCGGGTTCTCGTCGGGCATGCCGACGATCGGCGTGGCCTTGCCCGAGTTGAAGGTCTGGATCGCGAACCCGATCTTTTTCTTCTCGTCGGAGAGCGGCGAGCGGCCGCTGTTGAACAGCGTGCCGGTCGGGATCTCCAGATCTGCGTCGGTGGGCGTGAAGAACCGGAACCGCACCGGCCTGCGGAACACGTCCCCATACGGCTGCGCCTCTGGATCTTCGTAGTCCAGCCGGTAGCGGTTGACGCCCACGCCGCCGTAATAGACCGAGCCGCGCTCGACGAGCTCCGTCCACTCGATGGCGCGGCCGTCCGCGTGCTCCGGCCGGCAATACAGCGGACCCGAGCCGCCTTCCATGTACGAAAGCACGCGCTTCCAGAGCTCGGAGCGGCTCACCTCGCCATCGAAGCGCGTGAGCTTTCCGCCCTGTTCCGGCGCCGAAAACCGCTGCCGGAGGTAACCCGAGCGGTGATGCCGAGCGAGGTCCGGGTGCTTTTGGGCGGTGTCGGCGTCGTCGAGCCGCGCGGTGATCTCGGCCATCACGTCGTACAAGATCGTCGCGTCCGAGCGTGTCTCCGGCGCGGCCTTCTTCTGCGGGACGGACAGCGTCAGCTTCCACTCGCCGTTCTGATACAGCTTGGTGGTCGCGGGGTGCGGGGGCGACGGGATGATCAGCTTAGCGTGCTTCTCGGTCCAGCTGTCGGGCAGCGGATCGATCACCACCAGCGTGTTCTCCGGCTCGAGCAGCTTGTCGATCCAGCGCTTGCGCGACATCATGTTGGCTTCGAACTGCGTGCCCATGCACACGAACAGCTCGCGCACGCCCGGCGTCGGATCCGAGTAGTCGAGCGCCGCACGCCCTGGGTCCTCCAACACCTTCGCGTAGGCGTCGGGCGGTAGACCCATGCGCACGGCGGCGTCCCGCGCTTCCGACATCGGAACGCGGCCCATGAAATACTTGCGCGACAGCCCCTGAACCTCGGACTCCGCGTTGATTTGCCCGGGCAGGCGCAACGTGCCGCCGAGCAGCTCGCCGTTCGAGTCCAGCCCGTATTTTCCGAGCATTCCGAACAAGCTGCCCCACAGGCAATGGGCCACGGCGCCGCTGGTCTGCGACAGCCCGACCGAAGGAATGTTGATCGGCACCACGCCGCGCTGCGCGACCTTGAGCGCGATGCGACGGATGCCCTTCAAGAGCCGCTCCACGTACTCCGGCTCGGGCGCGATGCGCTCTGCCACCCGCTCCGGCGCGAAGCGCTCCGAGCGCGCGAGCGCCGCATAGGATTCGAACTTCTCCGCGTCTCCGAAGCGCTCGATGAACTGCTTCGACACCGCCTCCGGATAACGGAGCAGCACCTCGTGAGCGATCGCGAGCGCGAGGTGCGGGTCCGACTTCGGACGGATCAGCAGGATCCGCTCCTTGTCGATCACTTCGGCAATGGCCTTGGCCGACTCCGTGACCATCACCTCGATCAGGTAGCAATCGAGCCCCTGCCTCGACAGCAGCTGGCGGAACACGGGCGGGTGCGCGATCAGGCCGTTCCAGCCGTTGAACACGTAGAAGCGCCCCGGTCCGTTGACCGCGTGCTGGATGGTGACCCACGGGCCCTCTTGCCCCGTCAGCATCTCGTTGTGCACGGCGCCGGCGTTCAAACAATGCTCGGCGTTGCCGGTCAGGTTGCGCACGCCGAGCATCCGGAACACTTCCTGAACCGCGAACACCGCGAAGTAGTCGCACTGCCCGCTCGCGTAGAGCAGCGTGCGCGCCTCGGGCAGCCGGTGCTCGAGCAACAGATCGGCGAGCTTGGCGATCGCCTCGGCGTAGCTGATCGGCTTGCGGCGGCCGGTGTTCGGGTCGAGCACGCTCGGGCTGATGTGGATCGGATACGCGGGCCGCTGCCGCATCATCGAGTGCCGCAGCTTGATGCAGCCGGTGGTGGGGCTCGGTTGGTTGAGCTCCTCGCGGAACACGCTGAGGCTGCCGCCGAAGCGCTTGAACACGTGCGCCTGGAGCATGCCGTCGCTATGACGAAGGCGTTCCACCTCGCGCCCCGCGAAGGGAAGCTTGACCCCGCCGCTCGAGAGCTCTCCGCGCACCAGCGCGCCCGGCCCGACCAGCGGCACCACCGTGTTGACTCGCACGACCCCGGGGCTCGTCATGCGCGCCTCGAAGCTGCGCGGCTCACCGCCGAAATCGAGCGTGAAGGTCAGGGCCTTTTCCGGGGAAAATTGCGCCTTCTCTTCTTCCTGCAGCTCGGGCACGCGCTCGAGCGTCGCGCCGTCACCCACGCCACAGAACGAGCACGACAGCTTGCCGACCTGGGGAACGGACGCCTCGTGCTCGGGCATCACGTAACGCGGCGTCTCGGTCAGGTCCTCCATCAGCCCCGCGTGGTCCAGCGTCGGAACCGTGGGCTCCGTGCCGGAGTCCGGCGCGGCGGATGGGACGGGCGCGCGCCCGGGTGACGGCATCGTCGGTGACACGCCCTGACTCATGGCAACCCTCCGGTGCGCAGCCGGTTGGAACGCGGCTCGATCGACGTCGCGACCTCCGGCGTGTGATCCTTCGCCTGCTCCGGAAACTCGAGCTCGAAGGTCGTGCCTTCGCCGAGCGCGGAGAGGGCGCGGATCGTGCCGCCGAACGCCTGGCTCACCAGGTTGTGCACCATCGCCAACCCGAGCCCCGTTCCGCCGCGGTCGCGGCCGGTCGTGAAGAATGGATCGAAGATGTGCGGCAGATCCGCCGGCGCAATGCCCCGGCCGAAATCCCGTACGCGCAGCAGAAAGCCGGGCCCGCCCCCGACCTCCTTGCGCGTCAGCGTGATCTCGACCTTGCCGGGCTCGTGCTCGGTATACGCGTAGCGATCGATGTTGGTGAGCAGATTCAAGATCACGCGCGACAAGAGCCCTGGAAAGCCATCCCAGGTGCGCTCGGCCTCGGTCTCGAGCTCGCAGTGCACGACGATGTCGAGCCGCGACGTCGCGAGCAAGAGCCGGTGTTGTCCGGATTGCCCGCGCGGGCCGTGGTAGCTCGGCCCCGGCGGTAGCGCAGACAGCGTCTTGGCGCGGAAGATGTTGAGCGTCTCGTTGACCGCCCGCAGCAGGTCTACCTTGGTGCGCGGCTCGGCGAGCTGCCCCACGCTGAGCTTCTTGAACGATTGCACGAGGCGCGCCGCGTGCGCGACGTTCTTCTGGATCAGGTGACAGGCCTCGGCGACGTCCCGCATCATCTCTTGCACCTCGGGCTGGTCGGAGACCAGGACCAGCGCAGCGGCCGAGAGCTGCTCGCTGACGAAGCTCGCGGCGTTCTCGATCACGCCGAGCGGCGTGTTGATTTCGTGCGCGACGCCCGCCACCACGCTGGAAAGCGAGCGGATCCGCTCCTCGTCCGTCGAAGCCGGGGGCGCGGTCTGCTCGACCTCGATCACCTCGGGCACCTGGCGCTGCGGCATCGGCGTGATGTTCGGCACGAAGGCGCGAGCGGCCTGCATGCGCGCGAGCAGCGCCGCGCAGCCGAGGCTCGACAACACGAACACCTTGGCCGGCGTCGCTGCCGTCGCCTGCGTGTACACGAGCTGACCCTCGCTCAGCGCCACGCGCGCGAAGTGATCGCCCCCGTCGCGCGAGCCCAGATCGACGCGCTTGCCCTTCTCGCGCAGCGACATCTGCACGCGGCCGTCGAGCACGATGTACAGGCTGTCCGCCGCCTCGTGATCGCGAAACACCGGCTCGCCGCGCCCGAGCGTGCGCTCTTCTCCCAGAATGGCGAGGCTCTCGACTTCGCTCTCGCTGAGCGAGCCAAGAATCCGCGCGCGATGTAAACCGAGACTGATCACTCTAGCTCCGCGAACGTAGAACGGCCCTCTGTCCTCATCCTGTCCCGCCCTGAACTCTGTCTCCCTTTCGGGTCAGATGCTGAGTTCTTCGAAAACCGTCGTCTTG
>JALYWZ010000823.1 GCA_030852505.1 Myxococcota bacterium
GTGCTGCGCGGCATGGTCCCCGGCTTTCGGGCTTGTTACAATCGCGCCCTCCAGACGGACCCCGAGCAGGCCGCGAAGCTCCAGGGCAAGCTCCGCCTCACGCTTCACGTCGCGGCCGGCGGCGAAGTCACGGCTGCAACCGTCACGCCCGACGAGCCGGAGCTCGCCTCCGCCGTCGCCTGCATCCGAGCCCGCGCTCTGGCCGCGCTGTTCGAGGGGAGCGGCCAAGCATCCGTGCTCACGGCGGACCTGACGCTCTCGCGAGCGCCTTAGCTCACGCCGGGGGCATCATCCACGACGTATCGCGACCCGCGGTCGCAAGACCTTGTGATCGATCCGGGTGGCACGCGCGAGTAACCTACGAGACATGACCAGCGTCCAAGGAAGCTGCCTGTGCGGAGCCATTGCATTCGAAATGACCGGCACGCCGCGCGGCGTCACTCAATGCCACTGCACGCGCTGCCGCAAGGTCCGCGGCACCGGCCACGCCGTGAACCTGTTACTACCGCTCGACGGCTGCCGCTACCTCCGGGGAGAAGAGCAGATCACCCAGTACCGCCTGCCCGAGGCGAAGTACTTCGGGCACTGGTTCTGTCGGGTGTGCGGCTCGAGCGTGCCGCGCCTGGACGAGCAACGCGGCATCGCGATCATTCCGATGGGCGCCTTCGACGAAGACCCGGGCGTGCGCCCCGACCGCCACATCCACGTCGGCTCGAAGGCGGCGTGGGAGACGATCCTCGACGATTTACCGCAGTTCGAGGCGGGGCCGCCTAAGCTGTGAGCGGCGTTCGCGCGATCGCGACGTACGGCTCGAGCGCCATTGGATCGGCCAGCGTATCCTTGCTCGCGACCTTGGCCGGATCGTGACCGAGCAGGATGCGCTTCACGGGGATCTCGAGCTTCTTTCCGTTCAGCGTGCGCGGCACCACGGGCACCTTGCGGATCTGGTCCGGGACGTGTCGCGGGGAGAGCTCGCTTCGAATCGCAGCCTTGAGCCGCTGCGTCAGCTCGGCGTCGAGCGCGGCGCCTTCGCGCAGCACGACGAACAGCCACAAGCTGCCGTTCGCATCTTCCGGGCCCCCGGTGTCCACCACCAGGCTGTCGGCGATCTCCGGCAAGCCCTCGACGACGCGATAGAACTCGCTCGTGCCCATGCGTACGCCACCGCGGTTCAGGGTCGCGTCCGAGCGCCCGTAGATCACCGCGGTTCCGCGCTCGGTGAGCTTGATCCAGTCGCCGTGACGCCACACGCCCGGATAGGTGGAGAAGTAGCTGTCGATCCGGCGCCGGTCGTCGGGGTCGTTCCAGAAACGGGTCGGCATCGACGGCATCGGCTCGGTCAACACCAGCTCACCGACCACTCCGGTGACCGGCTGCCCGGCGTCGTCGAAGGCTTCGATCTTGGCGCCGAGGCCGCGACACTGGAGCTCTCCGGCGCGCACGGGCAGAAGCGGGCACGAGAGCAGGAACGCGGTGCAGACGTCGGTGCCGCCGCTCACGGAGCCGAGCAGTAAGTCACTCTTGATCGCCGCGTAGACCCAGGCGAAGCCCTGCGCGGGCAGCGGCGCACCCGTGGTTCCGATCGCGCGCAGCGAGTCGAAGCGCGCGTGCTGCTTGGGATCGAGCCCCTGCTTCTGACAGGCGAGCAAAAACGGCGCGCTGGTGCCGAAATAAGTGAGCCGTTCCTCGTCGATCATCCGGAACAGCGCGCCGAGGTCGGGGTGAGCCGGGCTGCCGTCGTAGAGCACGATCGTCGAGCCCAGCAGCAGGCCGCCGACCAGATAGTTCCACATCATCCAGCCGGTCGTGGAGAACCAGAAAAAGCGGTCTTTTTCGCCGAGGTCGGAGTGCAAGGCGAGCGCCTTCAGGTGCTCGAGCAGGATCCCGCCGTGGCCGTGGACGATCGGCTTCGGAAGCCCCGTCGTGCCCGACGAATACAGGATCCACAGCGGGTGCTCGAAAGGAACGGCCTCGAAGGACAGCGGCGCGTTCGTCGCCGTGAGCTCGCCCCAACTGACGACCGATTCGTCCCCCTCGCCCAGCAACACGACGGCGCGGAGGCTCGAGAGGCCGGCGCGGATCGCGGCGAGCTCTGCGCGGCGGTCGAAGCGCTTACCGCCGTAAACGTAATGATCGACCGCGAGCAAGACCTTGGGCTCGATCTGACGAAAGCGATCGAGCACGCTGCCCACGCCGAACTCCGGCGAGCAGCTCGAAAACACGGCGCCGAGGCTGGCGGCCGCGAGGAAGGCGATCAACGTCTCGGGGCGGTTCGGCGCGAAGGCAGCGACGCGATCGCCGCGCCCTACCCCGAGGCGGAGCAGGCCGGCCCGCGCTCGTGCCACGCGCTCGGCGAGCTCGGCGTAGCTGAGCTCGAGCCGCTCGCCGGACTCGGAGCGGAAGATCAGCGCCGTGTGCGCGTCGCGGCGGCGCAGCGCGTTTTCGGTGTAATTCAGCGTCGCGCCCGGGAACCAGTGGGCGTGCGGCATCGCGCCCTCGAGCACGGTGCTCGCGCGCCCGTGGGCGATCACTTCGAAGTAGTCCCAGACGCTCTGCCAAAACCCGGGCAGGTCGCGGACGCTGAAGGCGTGGGCCGCTGCGTAATCGGCGCAATCGATGCCGCGTTCGCGCTTCAACCAGCGCAGATAGTGCGTGAGGCGGGACGCTTCGCGCTGTTCCGGGCTCGGCGTCCAGAGCAGGTCCCCTTCCTGAACCGAAGCGATGTTCACGAGCGACTCCGTGAGCGGCGGTTCACGGTCGTAGAATGGCGAGGCGCCTTCTGTTCGGCAAGCGCCCCCGGCCGCCTACCTCGGAGCCGCTGGCACGCCGATTGCTCGGACGCGCCTCCATGTTGCATCGCTCGCTCCCGTTCTTCGCCTGTCTGTCCCTCACCGGTCTCGCGTTCGGGCAAGCCCCGCCGTCCTCCGAGGCGCCAGCGAGCGAGCAGGTCCGCGCGCCGGATCCCGCAACCCCGCCGCAACCCGGCCCGGTTG
>JALYWZ010000195.1 GCA_030852505.1 Myxococcota bacterium
TGATGACCTTGGAGGCCACGCCCACGCTCTTGGTGCCTTCTTCGGTGGCCATCACAGCGCTGTTCGTGGCGCGCTGAATTTCGCCCAGGATTTGCCGGACCTGGAGCGTGGCCTTCTTGGATTGCTCGGCCAGCGCCTTGACCTCGGCGGCGACGACGCCGAACCCCTTGCCGTGCTCGCCAGCGCGCGACGCCTCGATCGCGGCGTTCAGCGCCAGCAAGTTGGTCTGTTCGGCGATCTCGTTGACGGTGGCGATGATGTCGCCAATGGCCTGCGCCTGCTCCGCGAGCGCCAGGATGCTCTCGGCCGAGGACTCCACCTGCTCTCGTACGATTTCCATCGCGCGCACGCTCTCGTCGACCAGGCGCGTGCCGGTCCGGCTGTAGTCCACGGACTTCTGCGACAGCTCCGAGACGCTGCGCGCGCGCGCCGCGGACTGTTCGGACGTCTGCACCACCTCGTCCACCGTCGAAACCGTTTGCTGGACCGCGGCGGCTTGCTCCTGGGCTCCGCTGGCTTGCTGGCTCGTGGCGGCCATGATCTCCGCGGTCGCCGAGACCAGGCCGGTGGCGGTATCCGCGATGGTCTGGAGCAGGCCCTCGATCCGCTGGCGGCCCTGTTTTTCCGTCTCGGCGCTGACCATCGTCGTGCCGAGATCCTCGGTCATCTTGTTGAAGGCGCGAGCCAGCCGTCCGAGCTCGTCCGAGCCCTGGACCTCGATGCGCCCGGCCAGATCGCCCGTTCCGATGCGCTCGGCAGCCTGTGCCAAGACGCGGAGCGAACGCGTGATGTCGCGGGTGATCAAGAACGCCGCGAGCAGCACCACGACGAGGGCCACCACGGTGCCCCAGAGAATGGCGCGAGTCGACGATTGAGCGGTGCTCTGGCTCCTCGCTGCGCGCTCAGCGAGCAGGTTTCGCTCCACGTCCCGGAGCTCGTCCGCGACGGCGCGGATCGTGTTCATCGCGGTGTGCCCCTCCTTCGTCGAGAACACCGCGAAAGCAGCCTCCGCGCCCCGAGTGCGCCGCTCCTCGACCAGCCGCCGGTTGAAGCTGCTCTTGCTCGCGGCAAGCTCCTTGATCGCGCGGGCCCGCTGCTGTTGGGCCGGGTTGTCCCGCGTCAGCTGGATGACCTCGTCCAGCGCGGCGAGCGCATGGCGCTCCCCGTTGCGGCGTTGCTCATCGAACACCTCGTCGCCGGACATGGCGAAACCCCGCGCCCCGCTCTCCTCGTCCTTCAGCGCGCTCACCGCGAACTCGATGCGCTCGAGCACGCGTTCCGTGTGGGCCACCCAGTGGCTGTCGTCGATGAGCTCCTCCGTGTTGGAGTACGCCACCCAGCCGACGGCGCACAGAATGAGCAAGGACAGCGCGAAGCCGAGCCCGATTTTGGTTGCGATGTTCAAGATGTCACCTCGAAGGACTGATTCTGGGGTTCGGTCGGCGTCTCGAGCAGAAGGGCCGGGCCGTCGAGCAGGACCTTGACGTCGAGCACGGTCACGGCGTCCGCGGTGACTCCGAGGGCCACGGACTCGGGCAGAGACGAGGGATTCGGCAGGGCTCGCAGCTCTCGGTCCTCGAGCCGCAGCACGCCGTCCAGTGATTGCGCGAGGATCCCGACCTCCGGCGCACCCGCGCCGAGCACGATCAGGTGCGGGCTGTCCCCGACCTCGGCGTCGCGCCCGAGCACGCGCAACAAATCGAACACGGGTAGGATTTCTCCGCGCAGATTGGCGAGCCCGACCAAGCGCGATGGGGCGCCGGGCACGCGCGTGAGCTCGCGGCTGCCGACCTCGATCACGTAGCGGCACTCGACCGCGAAGCGCTCGCCGGCGCAGCGGAACGCGAGCACGTCACGGCCCGACTCGAGCTCACCGCTCAGCGCCGCTGCGGCGTACTTCTTGGCGCGCTCGGCCAGGACGCGGCGGATCTGCTCGGCGCGCTCGGCCGGCCCGGGCTCGGGTTTCGGTGCCAGCGCCTCGCGCAGCCGCTGCCAGTCCACCTCGGAGAATTCACGCCTGGATTTGTTCATGGACGGCTCCGCGCAGCGTCGGCCATCAGCGTGAGCTCGCGCTCGGCGGCGCGGGCGATACCTCCGGCGAGCAAGCCGTCCGAAAGCGGCAGCGGCTCCTCGCTCGGTGTCTTCCTGGCGCAGCGCTCGGCATTCCGGAACGCGCGCTCGGCGCCGCGGCGATCTCCCACCTTGGAGAGCAGCGACCCGAGCGTGAAGTGCGCGATCGCCAGATCTGCGTCGAGGTAGAGCGCCCGGCGCACGGCCGAGACGGCGCCCTCGGTGTCGCCGAGCTCCAGCAACAAGATGCCCTGCAGATAGTGGAGCTCGACGGACAGCGGCTCGCGCTCGAGCGCTCGCGAGCAGGCTCGCTCCGCGGGCACGGCGCCGTCGCGGCTCTCGAGCTCACGGATATCGTCGGCGCTGGTCGGCTCGGGGGGCTCCGGTGGCGAGCTGGACCGGGCGGTGAAATCGACCGGCTCCGGGGGCGCCGGCACGGCTCGCTGCCCGAAGTCATCCCGTTCGAGATCCGTCGCGCGCCTCGGCTCGGCGATGCGGACGTTCGGATCGACGTCGAGCGCCGCGGGCAGCCGCCGGTACACGATCCCCGCAGGTGTCGTCAGCACGTCGAAGCCCGACTCGGTGAGCAGCGGATCCGAGGGTCCGAGGATCAAATAACCTCCCGGGCGAAGCGCGCGGCAGAAGCGCGCTGCAACCTGACGGATGGTCTCCGCGTTCAGGTAAATGAACACGTTGCGGCAGAAGATCAGATCGAGGGCTGCGGTGCCGTTGGTCGGCGAGGGATACACCGGCTCGGCGAGGTTCAGCTTTTCGAAGCGCACTCTCCGGCGCAGCTCTTCCGAGACGCGGACGCCGCCGGACTCACTGACGAAGTACGGCGCGAGCGCGCTCGGGTCCATTCCGCGGAGCGACCAGGATCGATAGTACCCTTCGCGCGCCCGGGACAAGGCCTCGCGCGAGAGGTCCGTTCCGAGCAGGTTCGCCTTCGACAGGAAGCCGTGTCGATGGAGGACGATCGCCAGCGAATAGAGCTCCTCCCCCGAGGCGCAGCCCGCGCTCCAGACACGCAGCGAGGGGCCCGGGCCGCGCTCGGCAGCGATCGCAGGCAGCACCTCCCGGCTCACGAACTCGAAGTGCTGGGGCTCGCGGAAAAAGTAGGTTTCGCCCACCGTGATCTGGTCGAGCAGACGTTCCCAGGTCTCCGGATCCGCCTCCAGCCGTCGCACCAGGCGCTCGGGATCCGCAGCGGCGTGCAGCTGCTCGTCGATCTGGCGCAGGCCCCGGAGCAGCTCCGCCTCGCGGTGCGGAGGAAACGCGAGCCCGGTGCGCGCGGCCACGTAGTCTTGGGCGCGCCGGATCGCCTCGCGAAAGCGTCCGCTATGGCTCACGCGAGCAGCTCCTCGCGTCGGGACTCCAGCGCCCGGTCGAGCGAGCGCTCTTCGGCCTCCGACAGCAACTTGGCGAGGTCGTAGACGAACAGCGTGCCCTCCGGGGTGGGCGCGACGCCCGACACCAGCGCTTCCCCCATCTTCAGATCCGGAACCTCCGCGATCGGCGTCACGGCGAGCGAGCGCAGCTCGAGCACCCGGTCCACGTGCAGGACGACGCGACGTTGCCCCGCGCGCGCCACCACGAAATGGTCGGGGATGTCGGGTGCTTTCACCCGAAGGCCGAGGTGCCGCCGCAAATCGAAGACCGGCAGCACCGAGCCGCGCAGGTTCACGGCGCCGACTACTACCCGCGGCGCATCGGGAAGCACCTCGAACCGAAACGCGTGGGTCAGCTCGTCGACGAGCGCGGCGGGCAACGCGAAGCGCTCGCTTTCGAGTTGAAACACCACGACGTCGACGCGCGGCGCCTCGTCGGACGGGCCCGAACCGCCCGCCACGGAACCCTCGAGCTTTTCCACGATCCCGGTAACCCCCGTGCCATGCACTCGCGAACGCTTGGGGGTGAATTCGAAGATTCGACGCCGTGCATCGGGGCGTCAACACCAAAGGAGTGCTCGGCGCCGAGGCAGATTTGTACGACGCGGTTCATCAGGACAAACAGCCGGTCGCGTTTGGATGCGCACCTTTGAGCACACTCGCTTGACGTGAGCCGGCGAAGGCTCATGAACTCTTATCGGAGGTCTGCGATTGAAACTGCGCCGACACGTTGTGATCGTCGGCGGCGGGTTCGGCGGGCTCGCCTGCGCCAAGAGTCTCTCGCGAGCGCCCGTACACGTCACGCTGCTCGATAAATCCAATCATTACTTGTTCCAGCCGCTGCTCTACCAGGTGGCCATGGCAGGGCTGTCGACGGCCGAGATCGCCGTCCCGATCCGCAGCGTGCTCCGGAACCAGCAAAACGCGCGAGTGCTCCTGGCCGAGGTCGCGAGCGTGGACATCGGCGCGCGGCGCGTGCTGCTCAGCGACTCGACGGCGCTCGAGTACGACTTTTTGGTGCTGGCTCAAGGCGCCGAAAATCACTACTTCGGCAACGACGCCTGGGCGAAAGTCGCTCCCGGCCTGAAGGATCTCGACGACGCGATCGAGATCCGGCGGCGCGTGTTGCTCGCCTTCGAGGCCGCGGAGCGCGAGGACGACCCGGAGCTCCGGCGCCGGCACCTGTCGTTCGTCGTGATCGGCGGAGGCCCGACGGGCGTGGAGCTCGCGGGCGCGATCGCCGAGCTCGCCACCTACGTGTTGTCGCGGGATTTTCGCAGCATCCAACCCGACGCCACGCGCGTGGTGCTGGTCGAGGGTTCGCCGCGGGTCCTGCCGAGCTTCGACCCCAGCCTGTCCGAGCGCGCGCGCCAGAGCCTCGAAGCGATGGGCGTGGAGGTGCGGACCGAGACGCGAGTCACGACCATCGACACGGCCGGCGTGACCGCCAACGGTGAGCGCATCGAGGCCTCGACCGTGCTGTGGGCCGCGGGCGTGCGCGCCGTGAAGCTCGGGGCGACGCTCGGCGTGCCGCTGGATCGACAGGGGCGCGTGCTGGTCGCCGCCGACAACAGCGTGCCCGGGCATCCCGAGGTGTTCTGCATTGGAGACGCCGCCTGCTTCATCCCCGAGGGTGAGAGCGCCGCGCTACCCGGCGTGAGCCCGGTGGCGATGCAGCAAGGCCGCTTCGTGGCGCGGCAGATCGCACGCAGCATCGAGGGGGCGGCGCGCGAGCGCTTCCGCTACGTGGATCGCGGGATCATGGCCACGATCGGCAGAAGCCGCGCCGTGGCCCGGATCGGCCGCCTGAAGCTGTCGGGCTTCTTGGCGTGGCTCGCCTGGCTCCTGCTCCACATCGCCTACCTGATCGACTTCCGGAACCGGCTGGTGGTGCTGTTCGACTGGGCGTGGTCGTACTTCACCTATCAGCGCGGCTCGCGTTTGATCACGGGGCGGAGGCTCGAGCCCGGCGCCCCTGAGTCCCTGCGCCCTCAAATGCGAACGGGGCCGCCAGTGGTATCCACTGACAGCCCCGTCCACGAGGCAGGTCCGGAGCTAGCTCAGAGGTAGAGCGAGAGGCGGACGCCCATCTGGCGCGGCGGGTTGAAGAACCGCAGGTTCAGGCCCGGCGTGTTGATGATCGAGGTCATGTAGGTGGTGTTGGTGAGGTTCGAGACAAAGCCCTCGACGCGCACGTCGCCTTCGGTCTTCGTCCAACCGATGCCGCCGTCCACGCGGGTGTGCGCCGGCACCACGTCGCTGAGCAGCGGCGCCACGTTCCCGTTCTGGTCGTAGCCGTCGCCGTTGAACGGCGTCATGTAGTACTTCGTCTTGGTCTGGGCCGAGAGGATCCAGTCGAAGTAGCCGATGCCCGTCTCGATCGTCTGCGAGATGCCGTAGTTGATGGTCAACACCGGCGAGCGGACCAGGTAGTTACCCTCGATCGAGACCTCGGGAGCACCGAGGCCGAAGCCCTGGCGATCGTCCAAGACCTCGCCTTCGGTGAACTTGGCGTTGAGCAGCGACGCCGAGACCTTGGCGTCGAAGCCCGCCGGCAGCTTCCAGTCGGCGTCGATTTCGAGGCCCAGGATCCGCGCTTCGGCGGCGTTGAAACGCACCGCGGAGGCGGCGACCATCGCGTCCGAGCCGGTGGTGTCCGTGTCGGCGATCTGCTGCACCGATTGGTACTGCAGGTTCTTGTACAGGTACCCGAACACGGTAGCGTTGACGGTGACCTTGCGGTCCATGAACTGGTTCTTCGAACCGAGCTCGAGGGCGTACAAGGACTCCGGGTCGTAAGCGGCTTCGACCGAGGTGCCGTCCGGGAGCACGACCTGGTCGTTGAAGCCACCGGACTTGTGCGCCGTCGAGAACATCACGTAGGCGAGGTTGTCCGGCGTCAGGTCCGCATCCACGCCGAGGCGGAAGTCGAAGAACGTCTTCGAGTAGTCGCCGTCCTGCTCGTTCAAGCTGCCGCCGAGCCGGAGATCGCTGTCGTTGGCGATCGCGTCGTCGATCGTGTCGCGAACGCCGTAGCGCCCGATGCCGCTCGTGAAGTCGCTCACGTCGCCTGCCGCCGAGAAATCCGTGCGATCGCGACCAGCGTACTTGAAGCCCTCGGTGCCGAAGCGCACCGGGCCGTCGACGTTCTCGAACGAGTACACGTAGCCGATACCGTCGCGGTGCTTCTTCTCCGCCGTGACGCGGACACCGCCGGTGGCGCGCAGCGCGTCGGTGATGTCGAAGGTGGCGTCCGCGTAGCCGGCGTACGAGCTCGAATCCATGTTCGGCATCGTGAACTCCACGCCCGCGAAGCTGGTCGTGTTGTCCGCGGTGGTCGCGAAGAACGTGTCCTGGTCTTCCTTGAAGAAGAAGCCGCCGACCGTCCAGCGGAAGCGCGCGGTGTCGGGAGCGAACAGCCGCACCTCCTGCACGATCGAGTTCGAGACCTGATCGAACCAGCTCGAGCTCCAGTCGTCGAGGTTCGGGGTGGGCTTGCCGCGGAAGTCCACGCCCGCGTTGCCGGGCGAGTGCTGGTAGTAGTGCAGCCGGCGATAGCTGCCGAGATGCTGCAGGCTCATCGGGCCGAGGTCCGCGGTGATGTTGTCGCTGACGCCCCAGTGACGGAGCTCCATCCGACCTTCCGGACCGCGGTACCAGACCGCGCGCGGGTCCTCGACCTCGTCGGGCTGGAGACCGGCCTGCAGCGGCTCGGAGAAGTTCGAGCCCGAATAGCCGGTGCCCTTCTCCTCCGTCCAGTCGTGGACGATGTTGACGTCGAGCCAATCCACCGGTGCCCACTTGAGGCTGGCGCGGTAGGCGAGGGTGTTGGCGTCTTCACCGGCGCGGTTCGTGTCGATCGGGCCCGCGTTCTTGTAGAACGGCTCGTGCTGCTCCGAGAACGTGGCGAGGCGCAGCGCCAGCTTGTCGCCGATCGGGATGTTGAGCATGCCCTGCGTCAGGGCTTGCGAGTAGTTGCCGTACTGCAGCGTGGCGCTCGCGCCGAGCCTGCCGAACTCCGGCGCGTTGGTGATCACGTCCAGCGTGCCGGCCGTGGCGTTTCGACCGCGCAGCGTACCCTGCGGACCGCGGTTCAGCTCGACGCGCTGGATGTCGAACACCATCGAGCCGACGCCGCGCGGGCGCGGGATGTAGATGCCGTTGAAGTGCGTGGCGGTCGCGGGATCGCCGAGCTCGGTGTTGTTGTTCGAGCCGACGCCGCGGATGTAGATCTCGGTGTTGCCTTCCTGGTTACCGATTTCGACGTACGGCGTGGCGCGCGCGATGTCGCGCAGGTTGGTCACGCCGACGCGACCCAGATCCTGCTCGCCGAACGCGGTCGCGGAGCCCGCGTAGTCCTGCACGTTCTTCTCGCGGCGATCGACGGTGACGACGACCACCTCCTCGCCTTCGGCGACGGCGGAAGCGCCGGGGTCGACCGGTT
>JALYWZ010000824.1 GCA_030852505.1 Myxococcota bacterium
GCGGCGTACTCCCCCGACGACCCGGCCACGGCCCTCACGCGCGGCGTGGCGTTCGCGCCGGGCGACCGCGGGCTCGGCGTGTTCCAGGAGCTCGACGTCGTCGCGAACGCAACGCTCTCCAGTCTCGAACGTTACTGCCGGTTCGGCGCGGTGGACCGCGCGCGCGAGCGCGCCGATGTCGCGCGCGAGTCGCAGCGATTTTCGCTCAAGGCCTCGGGGCTCGACGTCGCCGCGTCGAGTCTCTCCGGAGGCAATCAGCAAAAGCTGGTACTCATTCGTTGCCTGCTGACCGCGCCGCGCCTGCTCTTGCTCGACGATCCGACGCGCGGCGTCGATATCGGCGCCAAGCACGACGTCTACGCGGCGCTCGAAGCGCTCGCGGACTCCGGCGTGGCGATTCTATTCCGCAGCACCGAGCTCGACGAGCTCACGACCGTTTGCGATCGCATCCTCGCGGTGACGCGCGGCCGCATCAGTCTCGAGCTCGCACGACCCGAGTTCGATCGCGCGCGGCTCCTGGCTGCCTTGATGGGGTCCGCGGCGTGAACGCCTGGCGCGCGCTCCTGCCGCTGTTGGCCGTGCTGCTGCTCGGGGCGTTGTTCAGCGGCGACGGCGCATTCTTCGCCTGGGAGACGCACCGCGCGGTGTTACGCGAAGTGTCGGTGATGGGCATGCTGGCCTGCGGGATGACCGTGGTGATCCTCGCGGGCGGGATCGATCTTGCCGTCGGCAGCCTGCTCGCATTGGGAGCAGTGGGCTTCTCGTGGTTCGTGCTCCGGCACGCTGTCTCCGCCTGGATCGCGCTGCCGGCCGTGCTCGCGCTCGGCGCCGCGGCGGGCTCGGTCACCGGCCTGCTCGTGGCGCGAGCTAGGATCCCCGCGTTCATTGCCAGCCTGGCGATGATGGTGTTCGCGCGCGGGCTCGCCAAGCACTGGTCGGGCGGGCAGAAGATTTCGACTTACGTCCAGACTGCGACGGGCTTTCAGAGCGTGGCGCTGCCCCGGATCTTCGAGGCCCTCGACGCGCGCGTGCTCGGCGGACAGGTCGCGGTCGTCACGCTGCTGTTCGCGGCCTCGGCGCTGGTCGTGTACGTGATCCTCGAGCGGCTGCGGCTCGGCCGCTACGTGTACGCCGTCGGGGGAAACTACGAAGCGGCTCGGCTCGCAGGAGTTCCCGTGCGCCGCGTGATCGTCTTCAGCTACGCGTTCTCTGGCTTGCTCGCGGCGCTGGCCGGCATTTGCCAGGCCGCGCAGGAGACCCAGGGAGATCCCGAGACGGGGCTCGGATACGAGCTCGACGCGATCGCGATGGTCGTGCTCGGCGGAACCAGCCTCGCGGGCGGGCGCGGGCGGATCGGCCTGACGCTGATCGGCGCGCTCACCCTGGGTTACCTGCAAAAGGTGCTGAGCCTGAATGCGTACAGCACGGAAGCCCGGTTGATGCTGACCGGTGCGATCCTGATCGCGGCGGTGCTGTTCCAGAGGCGCTCGGCGCGATAGGCTCTGCTCCGCATGCCGCGGATCCGCGACGACGTCGCCAAGGTCGTGTGCCCGTACTGTCGGGAGCGGGTCGAGCTGTTCGTCGATCCCGAGACCAGCGGCAGCTTCGTCGAGGACTGCGCGGTGTGCTGCCGTCCCTGGTCGGTCCAGGTTTCGGTGGACGAGGACGGAAACCGGCGCGCGGACGTGCTGCCGGCGCAATAAACGGAAGGGGAGCTCATGGCATTGGTGCGTCGATCGTTCCTGGGCGTCGCGGCGGCGCTCGCGCTCTTTTCTTGTTCGCGCGAAAAGCCCGCGCCGGCCGGCCCCGCGCCGTCTGCCAGCGCGGTGCGCGACGGTTACGTGATCGGCGTGAGCCAGTGCAACCTCGGCGAGCCGTGGCGCGTGCAGATGAACGCCGACATCTTGAAAGCGGCGCTCGCGCACCCCCAGCTCCGGCTCGTGTTCAAGGACGCGCAGAACGACTCCTTGCGCCAGCGCGCTCAGGTCGAAGAGCTCGCCGCGCAGCGCATCGACGTGTTGATCATTTCGCCGAAAGAAGCCGCCCCGCTCACCAAGCCCGTCGCCGAGGTCTACGCGAAGGGCATCCCCGTGATCGTGCTCGATCGCGCCGTGGAGGGTGACGAGTACTCGACCTTCATCGGCGCCGACAACCGCCGCATCGGGCGCGAAGCCGGGAAGCTCGCGAAGCAGATGCTCGGCGGCAAGGGCAAGCTCGTCGAGCTCAAGGGCTTGATGACCTCCACGCCGGCCCAGGATCGGCATCAGGGGTTCCTCGAAGGGCTCGCGCCCGAGCCGGGCTCACCGCTACGGATCGTGTTCGAAGCAGACATGCAGTGGCTCGAGCCGAACGCGAGGAAAGAAATGGAATCGGCCCTCGCCGCCAATCCCAGCATCGACCTCGTCTACGCCCACAACGATCCCGGCGCGCACGGCGCCTACCTCGCCGCCAAATCGATGAACCGCGCGGACAAAATCAAGTTCATCGGCATCGACGCGCTCGCCCACGAAGGCGTCGCCTACGTGCAGCAAGGCCTGCTCGACGCCACGTTCCAGTACCCAACCGGCGGCGCCGAAGCGATCGACGTCGCCCTCCGTTACCTCAAGGGTGAAAAACCCGAAAAGAAGATCACCCTGGGCACCCGCGTCTTCACCAAACAAAACGTCGTCCAAGGCGGCGAAGCCATCCCCTAGCAATCTTTGTCTGCCCTTTCTGTCTTCCCGGTCTTCCTGTCGAAAAATCAGCGCGCCGCACCGATGTGTGCAGAGCGACGGTTGACGCCCGCCGAGCATTGACGTGAGCTGCCCGCGTCATGACGCGCATCACTCGCCACCAGTTCGGCACCCCGTGTTGGATCGATCTGATGACCAGCGACCCCGACGCCGCTCGGCGTTTTTACGGTGAGCTGCTCGGCTGGACCTTCGACGTGGGAGGCCCGGAGACGTTCTTTTACACCAACTGTCTCAAAGACGGGCAGAAGGTCGC
>JALYWZ010000825.1 GCA_030852505.1 Myxococcota bacterium
AAACAGCAACCACGGTTTCTCGGCTTTCGCCCGGGCTCCGGACTGCGTCAAGCGGGGTTCAGCGTCGCGCGGGGCGGTTTGACAGGCTCGTTTGCCGGTGCGATGCGGAAAGGAGCGTGAAGGCGAGCACGGATCACCGCTTCGGCCCGTTTCGGCTCGACCTGCGTACGGGCATCCTATGGCGGGGTGAGGAGCCGGTCGCGCTCGCGCCCAAGGCGTCGGAGCTCTTGGTCTTGCTCGTTCGAGAAGGCGAGCACGGCCTGACCAAGACGGAGCTCCTCGAGCGCCTCTGGCCCGATACGGTGGTGCTCGAGAACAACCTGACCGTGGCGATCAGCGCGCTGCGCAAGGCGCTCGGTGAAAGTGCCAGCGCGCCGCGCTACGTGCAGACGCTGCCGAGGCGAGGCTATCGCTTCGTGCCGGGCACTCTCGAGGCGGGACAGCGCCCTGCTCCGCCGGAATCGAGCACCCGACCCGAGGCGCCGTTCGTCGGGCGTGAGCGCGAGCTCGAAATGCTTTCGGGGCGGCTTTCGGGAGCGAGCCGCGGCCACGGGCGCGTCGTGTGCGTCACGGGCCCGCCCGGCATCGGCAAGACCTGTCTGGTGGAGCGGTTCCTCGAACGCGCGACGTCGGACGACCCGAGCCTGCTGCTCGCGCGGGGACGCAGCCTGGAACAATTCGGTCCGCGCGAAGCGTACCTGCCGTTTCTGGACGCGCTCGGCGAGCTGTTGAGCGGCGCCGAGGGCGAGCGGGTTCGACGGGTGCTGCGCACGTTTGCTCCCACCTGGTGTCAGCATTTCCCCGGCGTTTTCGGCTCGGAGCTCAGCGCGCCGGAGCTGCGACGAGAGACGGTCGGCGCCACGAGCGAGCGGATGCTGCGCGAGTTCGTGGATGCGCTCGGCGCGCTAGCTCGGGAATCGACGCTCGTGCTTTCCCTCGAAGATCTGCACTGGGGGGATCCCTCGAGCATCGACCTCCTGCGCTTGCTGTGTCAGCGCTGCCGCGATCGCGCGCTCTTGGTGCTCGCCAGCTTCCGGAGCACGGAGACGACGCTGCACAACTCGCCGCTCGCTGGCTTTCGGATGGAGCTCGCCGGGCGCGAAATCGACGAGCTCTCGCTGTCGCCGCTGGCCCCGGCCGAGGTCGAGGACTACCTGGCGGTTCGCTTCGGAAGTGGGCGCTTTCCCGAGGAGCTGCGGGACATGCTGTATTCGCGGACCGAGGGACACCCGCTGTTCCTCACCCGGCTGGTGTCGCTGTTCGTCGAGCGGGGCGACGTCTCCGAGACTCCGGCGGGCTGGACCCTCGCGCGCGCGCCGGACGACGTCGAATTGCTGCTTCCCGCCGACGTCCGGGGCACGCTACTACGCCAGCTCGAGCTGCTCGAGGCCGAAGATCTGCGCGCGCTGTCGTTCGCGAGCGTGGTCGGTGCGACGTTCTCGTCGTCGGCGGTGGCGCGCTTGCTCGGCGTGGACGAGCTGTCGCTCGAGGAGCGTCTGGACGAGCTGTGCCGCGTGCACCAATTGATCGGCTCGGCGGGCAGCGAACGCACGGACGCGGGGCTCTCGGTGCGTTATCGGTTCTCGCACGTCATCTATCAGGAGCTGCTCTACGAGGGGCTCGCCGCGCGGCGGCGCGCGCAGCTGCATCTCGAGCTCGCGGAGTTTTTGGCGCAGGGCGGCGAGTCTCGAAAGCCCCAGCCGCTGCCGATCGCGATCCATTTCGAGCGCGGCGGAGACTCCGCGCGCGCCGTCGAATTTTTCGACAAGGCCGGGCACGCTGCCCACGGCTTGCTCGCGTACCGCGAGGCCCGCGCGCATTTCAGCCGCGCCCTCGAGCTCCTCGATTCCAGCGCGTTTCCCGAGCTCGCCGCCCGGATCCACCTGGCCCGGGGCTGGGTCGACTTCGATTCGGGAGAAGGCGACGGCGGCGAGCACGACTTTCGTTGCTGCGCCGAGCGCGCCCGGGCGGCCCGGAACCCCTTGCTCGAGTGCCACGGCTTGTTCGCTGCCTCGGTCACGCTGGGCTGCGCGTTTCGGCTCGAGCCGTCTTTCGAGCTCGGCCAAAAGTTGTACGAGGCGGCTCGAGCCAGTGGCGATCCGGAGTGCCTGTCGCGCGCGCTGCTGAACCTGGCGTGCGCGGCCGCGATCCGCGCAAACCTCGGCGAATCCTTCGAGCACAATCGGGCGGCCCGCGCGCTGCTCGAGCCCGGCTTCAACCCGGACATTTCGGCGGGTCTGTTCAGCAACGCCGGAGCGTGTCACCTGTTGCGCTCGGACTACGCTCGGGCGCTCGCGCAATTCGAGCAGGCACTCGAGCTGTGGCTCGACCTCTCCGGTGTCGTGGCGTTCGACACCTGCATCACGCTCGGACACGTCCTCGGAAACCTCGGGCGTATGAGCGAAGCGCTTGCGCACTTCGCCCGCGCCGAGGAGCTGTCGCGCCTCAACGGGCAGGAGTTCCGCTATCGACAGAAGCCGACGGGCGAGGGCTGGGTGCTGCGCGAGCTCGGCGCGTTCGACGCCGCGATCGACCTCGATCGACGCGCCGCGGCGCGCGCGCGTGAAGACGGAGCTCGCTTCTGCGAGCTCAGCCACACCATCGACCTCGCGCAGGACTACCTCGCAGCCAGCGATCTCGGAGCCGCCGAGACCGCCCTCTCGCGCGCCCGCGAGCTGCTGGCGGATCCCGAGATCGACGCCCTGCCCTACGACGCCCACGGCGCGAAGCTTCGCTACCTGGTGGCTGAGTCGCTCGCAGGGCTCGGTCGGAAACAGCTCGAGCCCGCGAAGTCGGCCGCCGAAGAGCTGCTCCTGGCCTCGGCTCGCTACGACAGCTCCAAGTACGCCGCCTCGGCGCGCTGGTTGCTGGCCTTGGTGTCGCGCGCCGAAGGCGAGCCGGCTCGCGCCGAGGGGCAGCTCTCGCACGCCCTCTCGCTGCTCGTGGAGCGGCCGGCTCCGCTGCTGACGTGGAAGCTTCACGC
>JALYWZ010000196.1 GCA_030852505.1 Myxococcota bacterium
CCGCGAACCCGCAGGCAGCGATGGCCGCGCTCCCCGACTTCGGCCTGTCGCTGAGCGGTAGCTCGCTCGGCGGAGTTGCGGTGCCGCAAGGGACGCCCGGTGGCTCGCAGGCGAGTACGCCGAAGCCTGCGGCTCCCGTGAAGCGCTCGCTCGCGGCAGCCCCCGCGGCTCCGCTCGACGAATGCAGCGATCCGCCCGCCAAACCCAGGCCCGTCAACGTGCCCCAACCTCCTTATACGGATCAGGCTCGCGCCGCCGGCGTCGAAGGCAAGGTACGTGTCGAGCTCACGGTCGACGAGACGGGACGCGTGGTCTCGGTGCGGTTGCTCTCGGGCCTCGGCCACGGCCTCGACGAGGCGGCGCTCGCTGCAGCGCAACGGGCCACGTTCCAACCGGCGATCCGCTGCGGGAAACCCGCGCGCGCCACGTTCACGATCTCGATGCGGTTCGCCGCGAGCTGACCTCCTTTCATGTCGTTCGTCCAGAAAGCCCGAATCCCGCTGCTGCTTTTGTCGTTCGTGGCCGTTTCGAAGCCCGTCTTCGGGCAGGCGACTGCACCGGTCGGAGAAGAAAGCGCGAAGCCCCGCCTCACGAAGCCACCGAAGCTCGTCAGCTTCGTCGAAGCGGAGTACCCCGACAGCGAGAAGGCCGCGGGCAAGACCGCCGCGGTGGTGCTCCAGATCGCGATCAGCGCCACGGGCACGGTCAGCGAGGCGCTGGTGCTCGAGTCCGCGGGTCCGGCCTTCGACGCCGCTGCGCTCGACGCCGTTCGTCGCTTCGTGTTCGAGCCGGCGGAGATCGACGACCAGCCCGCGCCGATCAAGATCAACTACCGCTACGAGTTCGTGCTGGAGCCGGAGCAGCCGACGACCGCGATCCTGACGGGCACGGTCCGCGCGGCCGGCAGCGGTGAGCCGCTCGCGGGCGTACGGCTGTCGCTCGACGACGGCCGCGAGCTCGTCACCGACGAGAACGGCAAGTTCACGCTGGAAGACGTGACGCCGGGCCGCCACAGGATCCTGATTTCTCGCGACGATCTGAGGACCCTGCAGACCGAGGAGGAGCTCACGGCAGGGCAAAAGCTCGAGGCCGTCTACGAGATCGAGCTGCCGTCCGCCGAGGTCCCCGAGGAAGAGCAAGACGACCTCGAGATCGTCATCACCGCCCCGAAGCTCACCAAGCAGACCGTGTCTACGCGCATCGAAGCGGACCAAGCGCGGCGCGTGGCCGGCACGCAAGGTGACGTGCTCAAGATCGTCGAGAGCATGCCCGGCGTCGCGCGCTCCACCGCCGGCTCGAGCCAGATCGTCGTCTGGGGTGCGTCCCCCGAAGACACGCGCGTTTACGTGGATGGCATGCGCGTGCCGCTCCTTTATCACTTCGGCGGCTTGCGCTCGGTCGTGCACACCGATTTCGTGCGCTCGGTCGAGCTCATCCCGGGCGGCTATGGTGCGGCCTACGGGCGCGGGCTCGGGGGGCTCGTGACCGTGGAGATGGCCGATCCCGCCGCCGATCGCCTGCGTGGCAGCGCGCAGCTCGACGGCCTCGACGCTTCCCTCGCGCTCTCGGGACCCGTCGGCGACGACTACCGGGTCGCGATCGCCGCACGCCGCAGCCACCTCGACTGGCTGCTCGATCGGGTGACCGACGAAGACGTCGGCGAGTTCTTCCCGATCCCGAGCTACTACGACGGCCAGGCGCGGGTGCGCCGGCAGCTCGACGAGAGCTCGTTCGTCGAGGTCACGGGCTTGCTCTCCTCCGATCGCGTCTCGCGCACCGTGGACAGCGCCGACCCGGCCGATCGCAAACAGGAGACGCGGCGGCAGACCTTTCAGCGCGTCGGCCTTCGCTACCGCAACGCAGAGACGCAGGGCGCGCGCGTCGAGGTCATGCCCTGGGCCGGCCGCGATCACCGAGAGCTCGAGGCGCGCTTCGGCGCCGTCCCCACCTCGCTCGAGCTCGAGTCCACGCTGTTCGGCCTGCGCGCCCACTGGAACGGTCGCGTGAGCGCTCACGTCGCGGCCACCGTCGGGCTCGATCTCGAAGGCACCCTGACGACGGGCAGGCGCTCGGGCTCGATCAGCAGCCCGCCACGAGAAGGCGACGCGCGCGCCTTCGGCCAGCCGCCGTCCGACCAGATCAACGCCGACGAATGGGAAAGCGTCACGGGCAGCGCCGCCCCGTACGTCGAGCTCGACATCGGCCTGTTCGACGACGCGCTGCACGTCGTGCCGGGCCTCAGGCTCGACCCGCTGTTCACGAGCGTCAGCCGCCGCCTTCCGAAGGAGGGAGACTCGCCCGGCGTCGGCGCGAGCTCGGCAGACATCGCGCTCGAGCCGCGGCTGTCGGCGCGCTACGAGCTCTCGAAGCGCGTCACGTTCAAGGCTGCGTACGGCGAATACCGGCAGCCGCCGCTCGCCGAGGACCTATCCCCGGTGTTCGGCAACCCCTTGCTCGAATCCTCCTCGGCCCGGCATTTCCTGGGCGGCGGCGCATTTCAGCTCAGCCAATCCCTCGGCGTGGAGACCACGCTCTTCTACACGAAGTCGGAGGGCCTCGCGGCGCGCAACCCGATCCCGTCGCCGCTCATCGCAGAAGCCCTGGTCTCGGTCGGCGAAGGCCGCTCCTACGGCGCGCAGTTCTTGATCCGCCACAACCTGAGCCACGGGTTCTTCGGCTGGATAGCTTACACCTTGCTGCGCTCGGAGCGGCGCGACCAGCCCGCGCAGCCCTGGCGCCTGTTCGACTACGACCAGACCCACGTGTTGACGGCGCTCGCCGCCTACGACCTCGGTAAGGGCTTCGATATCGGGGGGCGCGTCCGCTACACGACCGGCTACCCGCGCACGCCGGTGATCGGCGCGTACTACGACGCGCGGCGCGACCTCTACGAGCCCGTGCTGGGCGCGAAGAACACCGAGCGCATCCCCGATTTCGTCGAGCTCGACGTCCGCTTCGCCAAGCGCTGGCAGATCGGCACCACCGAGCTCGAGACCTACCTGGACGTCCAGAACGTCACGAACCGCGATAACCCGGAAGAGATCGCTCACAGCCCCGACTACTCGCAACGGCGCTACGTGAGCGGACTGCCGATCTTGCCGCTCGTCGGCGCGCGCTGGAGCTTCTGATGAGCCGATTGCCCTTCGTGTCGCTGCTCGCCGCGCTGGCTTCGAGCGCGTGCGTCCCGGATTTCGACGACGAGACCAGCCGCATCACGAGCCCGCGCGTGCTGGCGATCCGAGCCTTCCCGGCTGAAGCGTCGAAGAACCAGAAGGTGGAGCTGACGGCGTTGATCGCCACGCCGGACGGCGCGGAGCCCGAGGCTCCGGCGTGGTCGCTGTGCCTCGATCGCAAGCCTCTCTCCGAGCTCGGCCCGCTGAGCCCGCGCTGCCTGGCTTCTCCGGAGCCCGAGCCCGAGATTGCGCAAGCCCTGGGCGAGGGCTCCCAGGTGACGGCCACGCTGCCCTCCAAGGTCTGCCAATTGTTCGGCCCCGAGCGCCCGGACCCCAAAGCCGGCGAACCCTCGGGCAGACCCGTCGACCCGGATCCGACGGGCGGTTTCTATCAGCCGGTCCTGTCCTTTCTCGCAGGCAGCGCCACGCTCGGGGCGATCCGGCTCGACTGCCCGCTGTCGGGGGCAACCCGCGAAGCCACGGTGGAGTACAACGAACGCCACCGCGTAAACCAGAACCCGGAGCTGGCCGCGTTCGAGCTCTTGCGCGGGGACGGCAGCAGCGCGGGGCTCGACTCCGACGACCTGCCGAGCCTCGCGCGCGGCGAGCGCGTCACGCTGCGCGCGCGCTTCGGTGACTGCGCCGACGCCGAGACGTGCCTGGGCGCGGAGCGCTACCTCGTCTACGATCGCGAGACAGAGCGGCTCGAGGAACGAACAGAGACGCTGGTCGTTTCCTGGTTCTCGAGCGCGGGCGAGCTCGACGAGGCACGCAGCGACGGCGGCCGGGGCGAGCCCGCCGCGAGCAACGGCTTCACGGTTCCGAACCAGCCCGGCGAGGTCCGGCTCTGGGCCGTGGTGCGCGACGATCGCGGCGGTGTTTCGTGGCGCGCGGGTCGGCTGCGCGTCGACTGAGGGAGGAAGCGATGCTGACGCGGAAGACGACCTACGGAATTCGCGCGCTGCTCGGCCTCGCACGCTCCCCCCGGGAGTCTCTGTCGGTCGCCGAGCTCGCGGCTCAGGAACGCATCCCCGAGCACTTCTTGTCGGCGATCCTGTCGGACCTACGCCAGCGTGGCATCGTGCGCGGCCGGCGTGGTCCGGACGGCGGCTACCAGCTGAGCGTGGACCCGCGCTCTTTGCGGCTGACCGAGGTCGTGGACTGCCTCGGCGGCCCGCTTTTTCCCTTCGCGTGCCTCCAACGCCGCAAGCAGCCCACCGACCGCTGCAGCGAATGCCCGGGCCCCGGGCGTTGTCCCGCAGAACGCGCGCTCGGCAAGGCCAGCGAGGCCGCCTACGCCGCGCTCGAATCGATCACGATCTTCGATCTCCTCCAGGGGGAAGAGCATCCCCGGTGTCTTTAGCTTTCGCCACGCCCGCTCCGTCCGAGCTCAGGCTGCGCCGCGCCGCAGCTCCGGACGATACGGCTCCTGCGAAGAGCCGACGATCTTGAAGACCGAGGTGACGCCGCTGCCATACTCGTCGAGCAGCGCCTTGAAGCGTGCTGCGCCCATCTTGCGCATCAGCACGCACTGCTTGCCTCGCTCCTTGGCGAGGCGCCGGGCGCCCAGCACGCCCGCGTGACTATTGACTTCGGTCACGATCACCACGAGGTCGGAGCGCTCGACGATCGCCGCCAGGGCGTCGCTGCCGCGCCCGGCCACGATCCCCGAATGCCACTCGACGCTGTGGCCGCGCGACCGTGCCTGCTCCTCGTAGTGCGGAGCGTTTCGATCCAAACCGCCAATCAGTCCGATGTGCATACCGTCAGCATGGTGCCAAGGCCGGCGCTTGTCCACCACAGTAGACAGAAGTTCTTCTTCTAACCAAGCAAATTAGCGAGATTCCGGCCAGGTTCCGAACCAATCTCCTCCACTGAAACGGATCCACGTCTTGCGTGGACCCCTGGCCGGCGCTAGGTTTCGGGACATGTCACTCCATATCGGCAGCATCGCCCCCGATTTCGAACAGGACTCCACCGAAGGCCGGATCCGCTTCCACGAGTGGCTCGGCACGAGCTGGGGGGTTCTTTTTTCCCACCCCAAGGATTTCACCCCCGTTTGCACCACCGAGCTCGGCCGGGTCGCGAACCTGACCGAGGAGTTCAAGCGCCGCAACGTCAAGGTGCTGGCGGTCAGCGTCGATTCGGTGGACAGCCACCGCGCGTGGACCAAAGACATCGAGGAGACTCAGGACTGCGAGCTCGACTATCCGATCCTCGCCGACTCGGATCGCAAGATCGCGGGCCTCTACGACATGATTCACCCCGAGGCGAACGACACACTCACGGTGCGCTCGGTGTTCTTCATCGACCCGAACAAGAAGATCCGCGCGCTCATCACCTACCCCGCCAGCACCGGCCGGAACTTCCAGGAAATCTTGCGGGTGATCGACTCGCTGCAGCTCACCGACTCCCACAAGGTCGCGACCCCCGCCGACTGGAAGAGCGGCGACGACGTCGTGATCGCTCCGGCCATTCAGGACGAAGCCGAGCTCGCGCGCCGGTTTCCCAAAGGCTACCGAGCGGTTCGCCCGTACCTGAGGCTCACGCCCGCGCCCGATCGCTGAGTCCTTCCCGGGTCCGCACGTCGATCGACGGGGCCGTTCCTTCGGCCCCCCACGCCGTGATACTTCAGGCGGCATGGTGAAGCGCGGCAAGGCCCCGGCCAAGTCAGCGGCCCCGAAGGCCGTCCCCAAGAAGCGAGTCGCGGATCGAAAATCCGAGTCGGACGAAGCAGCGTCCGGCGCCGCGGACGACGAGAGCGAGGACGCGTCCGCGTCACGCCCGGCCCGGGCTCGCACGAACACGGCCGCCGGCGACGACATCGGCGCCGCCGAGCTTGCCAACCGCGTCGCCGAGGCTTTGAAGCGGTTCCGGCGTGACCGCCACCTGTCGTTCGACGAGCTCTCGGCGCGGAGCGGCGTGAGCCGGGCCGCTCTGTCTCAGATCGAAGGCGGCCGCACCAACCCGACCCTGGCCGTGCTCTGGAAGATCGCGGTGGGGCTCGACGTGCCGTTCCACGATCTGCTCGGCACGAACACGGAGGAGACCGTTCACGTGTTGCGCGCCGGAGACGCCTTGCCGCTGCGCAGCGCGGACGGCCGCACCGAGAGCCGCTTGCTCTCGCCGGGCGGCGTGTCCACCAACACGGACGTGTACGAGCTGCGGCTCACGCCGAAGGCCGTGCACAGGAGCGATCCCCACGCGCGGGGCACCACCGAAACGCTGGTGGTCCTGACGGGAGCCCTGAGGCTCGTGGTCGGCAGTCAGACCCACGAGCTCGCGACCGGGGATTCGGTCCACTTCCGCGCCGACGTGGCCCACTCGTACGAAAACCGGAGCACCCGGGAAACACGGCTGCTCGACGTGATCCACTACGCGCGCGGCTGATCGTCCGAGACCGCGGCGGCGGGAATTCCGCTAGCCACGCCGCACGCTGTCTTTCATACTGGAGGACTACCTCGCATGTTGGACCTCTCCCCGCTGCCGGCGCTATTCGGAGGAGCTCTGATCGGGCTCGGCGCGTTGCTGCTCTTGTGGGTGAACGGCCGGATCGCCGGCGTCAGTAACCTGATCGGCGGCGTGCTGTTTCCGGTGCGGGGCGACCGCACCTGGCGTGCGCTGTTCTTGGGGGCGCTGATCGCGGTCGGCGCGCTCGCGTCGTGGCTCTTTCCGGGTTCGGTCGGCGCCTCGCGCCCCAACCCGATCCTGCTCGGTGCCGCCGGTCTGCTCGTGGGGTTCGGAACGCGGCTCGGTAACGGCTGCACCAGCGGTCATGGTGTGTGCGGCGTGGCCCGGCTCTCGCGGCGCTCGCTCACCGCCACGGCGGTGTTCGTCGCGACGGGCATCGTGACCGCAACCGTGGCGCGGCTGCTCGGAGTCGGCGCTTGAAAGCCCTACGCAATGCCAGCGCCGCCCTGGCCGGGCTCGCGTTCGGCGTCGGCTTGGTGCTGAGCGGCATGACCCGTCCGAGCAAGGTGCTCGCGTTTCTCGACGTGTTCGGCGCCTGGGACCCGAGCCTTTTGTTCGTGATGGCAGGCGCCGTCGGCGTCTACGCGCTCGGCTATCGGCTGCGGCGCGAGAAGCCGCTGGCCGCCGAAGAATACGCGGTTCCGAGCGGCGGCCGAGTCGACGCGCGCTTGCTGCTCGGCGCCGTCGTGTTCGGCGTGGGCTGGGGGCTTTCCGGCTATTGCCCCGGCCCGGCCGTGGTCTCGCTCGGCTCCGGCTCGTTCGGCGTGATCGTGTTCCTCGGTTGCGTGCTCGCGGGCATGGCGCTGACCCGGCTGTTCGACGCACGCGTCGAGACCTGACGAGCCGCGTTTGGCGACGCGCTCACTCCTCGGAGGGTGGCGAGGCGCCATAGAGCGGCACGGGAACGTTGCCGGGATCGCGTCCGCCGCTGCCCGCCGCGGGCTTGCCGCCCTCAGGCTCGGCGGGCGCGCCGTACACGGGAATGGCGAACTGACCGCCCGTGGACGGTAGACCCGGGTTTTCGCCACCGCGAGGAACGCTCATGCGGCCCCCCGTGGCCGTGGTTCCGCCGGTATCGACGCGGTTGCCGGTGCCGCCGTTCTCGGCGCGGTTGCCCGTGCCGCCATTTTCAGCGCGATTGCCGGTGCCGCCGCTGCCAGGGTCGGGGCCGTCGAGCGTGCCGCCGAAGGTGGGCGCGCCATACACGGGTGTCACGAGGGCACCGCCGCTGCCGC
>JALYWZ010000826.1 GCA_030852505.1 Myxococcota bacterium
GCATCGTCGAGCGCGCGCTCGCGGGCGCCGTCACGGCCGCCGCGCGCCGCGTCTCTCAAGGCGTCGCGCAGCGCCTGTCGGCCGCGCTCGGTCTCGAGTTGATCGAGCAGCGACTCGAGCTGCTGTGGATCGGCGGTGCCGAGCTCGGAGTCGCTGTCGAGCTGCTTCTTCATCGCCTCGAGCAGCCGCTTCCGCTCTTCTTCGCTGAGCCCGGAGAGCGCGCGCCCGAAGGCCTCGGCGAGCCGCTGGGCGCTCTCGGGATCGCCACCCTCGAGGTACTTGTCGAGCTCGCGCCGCGCGTCGTCGGAGAGCTTGTCGCCGAGCTCCTTCGACAGCTCGCGCAGCATCTGGCCGAGCGCTTCGCGCTCTCGGAATAGCTTCTTTTGCTGCTCCAGGAACTCGGAGAGCTTTTTACCACCGCGCTCTTTGGCAGCGCGCGCCGCTTGCTCGAGCCGGTCCTTGGCCGCCTGCCGCGCCTCGCTCTCGGCTTGATTGGCGAGCTTCCGCATCTCGTCGTCGAAGCCGACCACGTCGCCCTCTGCGAGCGCACGCTGTGCGCGCAGCGTCGAACGCTCGGACTCGAGCGCCCGCAGCGCCGCTTCCAGCCCCGGTCGCTCACCGGGCCCGTTGAAACGCTGGCGCTCGCCGGCCAGCTCCTCACGCAGCTTGCCGATGCGCGCCTGGGCCTCCCGGCGCTCGATGCCGCGCTTCAGATCTTCCGCGAGCTTCTTGGCCTCGTTCGATAGCGCTTTCAGCCGCTCCGCGTCGGCTGCCGATTGCGCCTCGGTTTGCGCGAGCGCCTCGATGCGCTCGAGGCCAGGGACCGAGCTGCGCTCGACTAGATCGACGCCGCGCGGCGGCTTCGCCGGTGCGGGCAGAGGTCGCGGCGCAAGCAGGCAAATCCAGGCAAACCCGGAAAGCGCTAGCGGGAGGGCCGCGTGCCAGCGCACGAGCATCCGCGGTCCGAGCTTTTTCGGAGGATTCGCGTCGAGGCGCGAGAGCGCGCGGGCACGGGCGGGCGCGGCCCCGGCGTCCGTCTCGGCCGCGAGCACACCGGTGGTGAACGACTCGTCGCTCCCGAGCCGCGCGTCGAGGAACAACGCGACCTCGGCATCCGACCAGCGACGCCTGCGAGACCGGAGCCAACCCGCGAGCGCCGCGAGCACGACCAGCCCGAATGCGTAAGGCCGATAGGCCTCGAGTCGCAGGCCCCAGAGTAAGAGCGCGATCGCGAGGGCCGCCGCCGAACCGACGGCGGAGGCCGTCAGCACGCTCTGCAACGCCCGGCGCCGCCGCACCCGGAGCGCAAGCTCACGAAACACTCGGCTGAAGCGCGGAGCTTCCAAGGCCTCGAAGCTTAACACTTCGAAAGGTCCCCGGGCTCGTCCCGCTTCAGGACATCGGCTAGGCTGAGCCACGGTTCCGAGGAGGTTCCCATGGCCCAGAAGGTCACTGTTCCCGAGCTCCGAGCGCGCAAGCGCAGCGGCCCCAAGCTGGCCGTGCTCACTGCCTACGACGCGACGATGGCTCGCCTGCTCGACGCCGGCGGCGCGGACGTCCTGCTCGTGGGCGACTCGCTCGGGATGGTCGTGCAGGGACACCCGAACACGCTGCCGGTCACGCTCGACGAAATCTGTTACCACGGGCGCGCCGTGGCACGGGGCGCGACGCGCGCTCACGTCGTCGGCGACATGCCGTTCATGAGCTTTCAGGTCTCGCCCGAGCGCGCGCTCGACGCGGCGGGGCGCATGATCAAAGAAGGCGGCTTCGAATCGGTGAAGCTCGAGGGCGGCGCGCCGTACCTCGAGCACGTGCGGCGCATGGTCAGGGCCGGCATCCCCGTGATGGGCCACCTCGGTCTCTTGCCGCAATCGGTCCACGCCATGGGCGGGTTCCGCGTCCAGGGCCGAGAAGAGGCGGCCGCCGAGCGCATCGTGAGCGACGCGCGTCAGCTCGAGGAAGCGGGCGCCTACGCGGTGGTGCTCGAGGGCATTCCGAGCGAGCTCGCGCGCCGAGTCACCGAGTCCGTCGCCATCCCGACGATCGGCATCGGCGCCGGGCCGGATTGTGACGGTCAGGTGCTCGTCTGTTACGACTTCCTCGGCATGTACTCGGACGTGCGGCCCAAGTTCGTGAAGCGCTTCGCCGAGCTCGGGGACGCCGTGGTCGACGCGACGCGCCGCTACGTCGCCGAGATCCGCAGCTCCGCGTTCCCCGGTGCGGAGCACTCGTTCGGCGGCACGCCGAAGCCCAAGCCGCTCCCGGAAGAGACCGGCGCCAAACCCGTCGCGGAGCCCAACAAGCCCGCTTACGGCCCGGCGAGCGACGACCCTTCATGAGCCTGCACGTCCACCAGCGAGCTGCGGACTTCCACGCGGCGTGCGAGGAAGTTCGCCGCCGGGGCGGTCGCGTCGGATTCGTTCCCACGATGGGCGCGTTGCACGAAGGCCACTTGAAGCTCTGCGACGCGGCACGCGCTCGTGCCAGCAGCGTCGCCGTGAGCATCTTCGTCAATCCGACGCAGTTCGGCCCCAACGAAGACTTCGCGCGCTATCCGCGCACGCTCGAGCGCGATCTCGAGGCTTGCAAGAGCCGTGGCGTCGAGCACGTCTTCACACCGAGCGTCGAGGAGATGTACCCGAAGAACGAGCGCACGCGGGTGCGCGTCGAGGGCCTCACCGAAGGCCTGTGCGGCCCCAAGCGGCCCGGCCACTTCGAGGGCGTGGCCACGATCGTCGCCAAGCTGTTCCTGGCTGCTGGCCCGTGCCTCGCCGTATTCGGTCGCAAGGACTACCAGCAGCTCAAGGTCATCGAGCGCATGGCGCGTGATCTGCTGTTTCCCGTGACGGTCCAGGGGCACCCCACGATCCGCGAAGCGGACGGCCTCGCGCTGTCGTCGCGCAACGTCTACCTCTCGCCGGAGCAGCGCAGCACGGCGCGGCAGATCCCCGCGGCGCTCGCGGCCGCCGTGCGG
>JALYWZ010000827.1 GCA_030852505.1 Myxococcota bacterium
GCGGCGGCGCACCGGTCGCGGGCGCGGGAACTGGCGGCGCTGGCTCGAGCTCCGGCGGTTCCGCGAGTGGGGGCAGTGCAGGGAGCGGAGGTAACTCGAGCACGGCTGGTGCGTCTTCGGGCAGCGGCGGCGCTCAAGCGGTGTCCTGCCCGGCGATGGCACTCGCGCCGGGTAATTCGACTCGGATGGTGCAGTCCGGCGGCAAGAGCCGCAGCTACGTCTTGCACGTGCCGAGCGGCTACGACGGAAAAGCGCCGGTGCCACTGCTGGTCGATTTTCACGGGCACGGAGGGACCGGCGAATCACAACGGAACGACTCGCCGTACCCGAAGGTGGTGGATCCCGATCATGTCGTCACGGTCTTTCCGACCGCGATCGGCGACTGGAACATGGGGCCTTGCTGCGCCGACGACGTCGACGACATCGGATTTGCGAAAGACCTCGTCGCGGCCGTCGAACAGCTCGCCTGCATCGATCCGAGGCGCGTCTACGCGTCCGGTTTCTCGATGGGCGGCGCGATGTCGCATCAGCTCGCGTGCCGTGCCGCGGACGTGTTCGCCGCGGTCGCTCCCGCGGCGTTCGATCTGCTCGAAGAGCATCTGGCGACGTGCAAGCCGCAGCGCCCCATCACCGTGATCGCTTTCCGCGGTACCAACGACACGCTGTCTCCTTACAACGGCGGTCTGTCCGACCTCGTTCGTCCCATCCACTTCCTCGGCGCGATCGGCAGCATGAAGAAATGGGCCGAGCTGAACGGCTGCACCGGGGACCCATCTGACCTCGGCAACAATTGCCAGGGCTACACAGCCACGCAGTGTCCGGGCGGAGTGGAGGTCCAAGTGTGTTCGAAGACAGGCGGCGGGCACGAGCAAGGCAATGCCACGCTCGGCTGGCCGGTGCTGAAGCGGCACCAGCTGCCATAGCGAACGGGCCACTCCACCGGGCGGAGTTGAGTTAGTGTGTTCGCCCCGGCGCGCGCATGCGCCGCAACACGATCGGAGCTGGGCGGATGAGAAGGTATTCCTTTCTGGAGTGGGCAGTCCTCATCGTCGCGTTGCCTGCGTGCAGCAGCGCGGTGGAGTCGACGGAATCAGCCTTCGACGACGCGGACTCGAGCGTCGAGTCGGCGCTGAAAGTCGGACGAGACGAGGAGCAGGAGGAGGAGAGCGAGGTCGACGCGCTGTCGCTCGACTGCAGCCAGCTGCTTTCGTCACTCGAGTATCCGAACACCGTCTTCACGTCGGCGACCAGCGTCGCGGAAGGCGAGTTTCCGCAGCCAGGTCAGACAATTCCCGCGCACTGCCTGGTGACCGGCAAGATGTTCGAGCGGGTGAGCCCCGTCGACGGCAACACTTACTCGATCGGCTTCGAGCTCCGGCTGCCCCTGACCTGGAAGAAGCGGCGCTTCTTTTACCAGGCGAACGGCGGACTCGATGGTGCCGTGGCGCCAGCGATCGGAGCGACCAGCGGCGGCGGGCCGCTGAAGAGCGCACTGCAAAAGGGCTTTGCCGTGATCAGCTCCGACGCCGGGCACGACGCGGCACAGAATCCGTTCTTCGGCATCGACCCGCAGGCTCGCCTGGACTTCGGCTACCAGGCAGTGGGCAAGCTGACACCGATGGCCAAGAAGGTCGTCCGATTGGCCTACGGAAAGAAGCCGAAGTGGTCGTACATCGGAGGTTGCTCCAACGGTGGCCGCCACGCCATGGTGGCTGCAGCGCGCTACGCCGACGAGTACGACGGATACCTGGTCGGCTCTCCCGGGTTCAACCTGCCCAACGCGGCAATCGCCAGCATTTACGGCGCCCAGCAGTACGTGCAGCTCTGGCAGGGGGAGACCATCCCCGCTGGCCCGTTTGCCGGGTTGCCCGATCTGTCGGTGGCCTTCACCCAGGCCGAGCGGCAATTGCTCTCGCGTCAGGTGCTCGAGCGCTGCGACGCGCTCGACGGCGTGAGCGACGGGATGGTGCAAGACACGCAAGGCTGTCAGGCGGTCTTCGACCTCGACACGGATGTCCCCACTTGCCCGGGGGCGCGCGACGGCACGTGCCTGAGCGCCTTACAGAAGGTCATCGTCGGCAACATTTTCAGCGGCGCCAAGACGAGCACGCAAATCCCGATCTACTCGAGCTTCCCCTTCGATTCGGGGCACGCGGCGGGGGACACCGCGTTCTGGGAGTTCATCTCACCGCTGATCCTCGATCCGGGCGCGGTGGCGTTCGTCTTCGGCACACCGCCGGCCGATCCCGCTCTCTTCAACCCCGTGGGCTTCGCGTTGGGGTCTCCGATCGACCTGATGTATGCCTCGACGTTCGCCACGACCCCGACGTACACGGAGTCGAGTCAATCGTTCATGGTGCCGCCCGCGCTCGACGGCTTCCACAGGCACGGCCGGCGGATGATGATTTATCACGGCGCCAGCGATCCGATCTTCTCCGCGGAAGACACCGTGAAATGGCTCGAAGAGCTCGAGCCGGCGGATCGGGCCGCGGCTCGGCTGTACCTGGTGCCGGGGATGAGCCACTGCGCGGGCGGTCCCTCCACGGATCAGTTCGATCTCTTGAAGCCACTGATCCGGTGGGTCGAGCGGAGAGAGGCGCCCGAGCGCGTGATCGCCAGCGCGCGCGGCCCAGCCAACCCGGGTGGCCCCAATTTCGATCTGCCGCCCGCGTGGTCGCCGGAGCGCACGCGCCCGCTCTGCCCGTATCCCCGAGTCGCGACCTACCACGGGGGCAACATCGAGAGAGCTTCTAGCTTTCACTGCGAGTGACGGACCGGCGCTCGGTCCTTGCGCTGAGCGCCGAGCCACTCGACCGAGATTCGACCTCGGGTGACGCAACTCCGCGCGGGAGGTGCCGACCAGTCGAGCATGAATCGACGCTGGCTCATTCTGGGTGCACTGATCTTGGGGTCGAGCGGTTGCGCGCGTACCTCGGCCATCTCCAACGCGCCGGCCGCTGCGCCGGTTCGCGA
>JALYWZ010000828.1 GCA_030852505.1 Myxococcota bacterium
CTCCACGCCCATCGCCGCGCGGATCACGCTGATGTTCCAGTTATCACGCATCCAGGAGATGGCCTCAGGGCTTTCGGCGAAGCCCTCGTTCTCCCAGTTCAGCCACATGCTGCTCACCCCCTTGAGTTGTACGACCTCCCCGTTCGCATCGAGCAGCTCGCTGCCCACCACCGTGAGCTGGCCGTGCTGCTCGACCGGTGGCGCGCCGCTCCGCATCCAGCTGTCGTCGGTCTTCTGCTGCCAGGTGGAGGTTCCGGCGCCGCCCGCGCCCGGGGTGCTGGGGACGCCCGGCGTGGTGGGCGTGGTCGGCTTCGGCGGGGTCGCCGGAGGTGGATTGTCGGAGCCCGGGTCACAGCCGAGCGCGGTCAGGCCAGAGCAAAAAGCAACGAGGGTGAGGAAACGGCGAGCAGATCGCAGCATGGTGGCGGTATCGGGGATGGGAAAGAGGGTTACCGAGTGGGGGAGCGCGGCAATCGCGCTCGCAACCCGCTCGGATGTAGGTTCCCGCGAGGGTCGATCGAAAAATCATAGCGCGACCCGGAATCGGTTCCAGGCCTACCCCGTCCCCGGCGCTCCCCCGCCGGGTTGCCGATCGCGCTCGGCAGTTCCCGCTGGCGTCAGGGCGTGGAAGTGAAGCTGCCCCGCCTGCGCTGGATGGCAACGATGCGGCCGCCTTCGGTGAAGGCCTCGTCGATGCCGCCGCGCTGCGAGCGCTCGAGCTGCACCGTCACCGTACAGCTGTCGTCCTTGTCCAACTCGGAGGTCTCGATCGAGTCGGCGGTGATGACGTGCGTTCCGTCGTCGGGCAGCTCGTCGAACTGGCGTCGGATGCACTCGCCCGACATGTCCCAATCCAGGTCGCCGCTTCCCGGCGGGTCCCAGCTGAGCTGCACGTCGTCGGTGGCGCGCGACGCCTCTCGCGGCGCGACCTCGAGCTCGAACGGCGCAGGCAACTCGACCACCGAGGCCGGCGCGCTCTCGTCCTCCTCGGTGCGCAGGAACGCGATTAGGAACTCCGTCCCCTCGGCGTCCACCGGAAACGAGGCGGAATACACCTCGTCCGAGGTCTCGCGCAGCGTCTTGGTCTCACCCTCGACGGTGGCCTCGAGCGTGTCGCCGCCCGTCAGGTCCAAAAACGTGTTCGAGTTACTGCCGCCCACCTTGAGCTTGACGGTGACCGTGGAGCTGCCGTTGCCCTCTGCCTCCACCGTGATTTCCGGATAAATGCCGGTCGTCCGGATGTCCGTGGACTCCACGGATTCTTTGCAGCCCAGAGCCAGGAACACCAAACCGAACACGCCAAGCACTCCGCTACGCATCACGTCCTCCAAGTGGCCCGCATAAAGCAATCACCATGCCACGCTCGGCTCAAGCCATTTCTGTTGCCGCGGCGCAAAGACGGCCGTGACATTCCGATCATTCGTGTATCCCACCATCGACACGCCGCATGACCTTAGCCACCGTCCTCCTTCTCGTGATTTCCAACGTGTTCATGACCTTCGCCTGGTACGGACACCTGAAGCAGCACCAGGCATCCCCCTTGCCCTGGGTGGTGCTGGCTAGCTGGGGCATCGCGTTCTTCGAGTACTGCTTCCAGGTTCCGGCAAACCGGCTCGGAGCGCGCGCCGGCTTGGTCACCGCGGAGCTCAAGACCATCCAGGAGGTGATCACGCTGGTCGTGTTCACCGTCTTTGCGGCGCTGTACCTCGGCGAGCCGGTGCGCTGGAATCACCTGGTTGGCTTCGGCTTCGTCGCAGTCGGCGCGCTGTTCGTGTTCAAGCCTTGGTGACCGCGAGCCCGCGCGGAGCTCACCAGTCGATGGCGCGACCGTCGCGGAAGAAGCCGCCGCTCGGACCGCGCTCGCCGAGCGTTGCCGCCCAAACGATACCGCTCGCTCCTTGCTCGAGCGAACGCGGAGCACCGCTGCCGCCCATGCGCGTGCGCACCCAACCCGGACAGATCGCGTTCACGCGCACGCCGCGAGGCTCGAGCTCCCGCGCCGCGATGCGCGTGAACGCGTTCAACGCGGCCTTCGAGACGCTGTAAGCGTTCCGCGGAAACCCGCCGAGCTCGCCTCTCCCCACGCGCTCGACGAACTCGGTCACCAGGGCCGCGAGCTCGGAGCGCCCGAGCGCTTCATCCAGGAAACGCCGCCGGAGCTCCGGCGAAAAGCGGGACAGCTCGCCCATCGCGCTCGAAACCATCACCACGTTCGCGCCGCGCGCGAGCTTGCCGGCCAGGGTATCGGTCACACGCAGCGGGCCGCGGTAGTTCACCTCCAAGGTGCGCCGGGCCACGTTTTCGTCGAAGCCGTCGAACGAGCAGCCCGCGTTGTTCACGAGCGCCGAGAGCGGCGCGTCGAGCTGCTTCGAAAGCGCCGTCACCGATTGGCGATCCGTGACGTCGAGCGCGACGAAGCGCGCGCCCTTGCCGAGCGCCCGCGCGGCCGCCTCGCCGGAGTCCCGATCGCGTGCCGCGACCAGCACCGACCAGCCGCGAGCGAGCAGCTGCCTCGCGGTCTCGAAGCCGAGTCCGCGGTTGGCGCCGGTCACCAGAGCCACCGGTGCGCGCATCACTTCCCTCGTGCATCGCTGGAGGGCGGAATCGTACCCTCTCGAATGTCTTCGGCGCGGGTCTGGGCCTTGGCCTTGCGCTTGCGCACGTGGCGCACCTCGGCCTCTTCGACCGAGTGCGAGTGGGTGAGCTTGTCGTCGCGGCGCGCCATCTTCGCGAGCTCCGCATAGTGGCGCCGCAGCACGTCGAGCTCGTGCTCAGTCAGCGATTCGACGTCGATCAGCCGGTTGCTCGCCCCCTCGAGCGCCGCCACCAGCTCGTTCAGCTTCAGCGCCATCGCCTTGGCATCCTTGTTCTGAGCCTTCTGGATCAGGAACACCATCAAGAAGGTGACGATGGTGGTGCTGGTGTTGATCACGAGCTGCCAGGTGTCCGAGTACCGAAACACGGGTCCGGT
>JALYWZ010000829.1 GCA_030852505.1 Myxococcota bacterium
GCCCACACCGACGGTGAACCCGAGAACGCCGGCAGGCCCTCCGCCCGCGAACACGTAAGAAGTGCGCTTCCGCTGCGCGACCCCGTGATCGCGCGGCTCGCGACGGGCTTACCAGCCCGCGCCCCGAGATTGCGATCGCTCCCCGCCTCAGTTACCTACTGAAGCATGAGCGTCGGGATCGTGGTGGCCGTGGTCGTGTTCGTGCTGTTCGGCGTGACCGTGTTGCTGGTGATCGGGCTTTACAACAAGCTCGTCAAGCTCCGGAACCGCTACAAGAACGCGTTTTCGCAGATCGACGTCCAGCTCAAGCGCCGCCACGATCTGATCCCGAACCTGGTGGCCACGGCCAAGGCCTACCTGTCGCACGAGCGCGAGACGCTGGAAGCGGTGATCGCCGCGCGAAACCGCGCCGTGTCCGCCACCGACCGAGCTCGCCAATCACCCGGGGGCACGCAGGCCATGCAAGAGCTCGCCGCGAGTGAGGGCGCGTTGAGCGGCGCGCTCGGGCGGCTGTTCGCGCTGTCCGAGGCCTATCCGGAGCTCAAGGCGCAGACCACCATGTCGGAGCTCAGCGAGGACCTGCGCTCCACCGAGAACAAGGTCGCCTTCGCGCGCCAGGCGTACAACGACGCGGTCACCGAGTACGAGAACGGCCGGGCCGCGTTCCCCGCGGTGATGATCGCGGGCATGTTCGGCTTCTCCGAGGCCGCGTTGCTGAACCCGATCGGTAGCGAGGCCGAGCGCGAGGCACCGCGCGTGCAGTTCTGAGCGCGCCTCGGATCGAGATCCGGCCGTGACCGACTTCTTCCAGGCGCAGGACGACGCGCGCCGGAAAACGCACTGGTTCCTGGTGCTGTTCGCGATCTGCCTTTTGGCGATCGTGTCGGCGGTATACTTCGCGGTCTCCTTCGGGTTCCAGATCGTCGCGCAATTGTCCGAGCCTCCTTTGGAGGTGGAGTGGTTCACGTTCGAGCGCGTGGTGGTCACGGTGTGCACCACGCTGTTCGTGATCCTGGTCGCCGGGCTCACCAAATACGCCCAGCTCGCACGCGGCGGCAAGCACGTGTGCGAATCCGTCGGCGCGTACCGCGTCGACCCCACCACGCAGAACCGGCTCGAACGGCGGCTGATGAACGTGGTCGAAGAGATGTCGATCGCCTCCGGCGTGCCGATGCCGGCGGTGCACGTGCTCGACGGCGAGGACTCGATCAACGCCTTCGCGGCCGGCTACGAGATCGATCGCGCCGCCCTGGCCGTGACCCGCGGCGCGCTCGAGCAGCTCGACCGCGACGAGCTCCAGGCCGTCGTCGCCCACGAGTTCAGCCACATCCTGAACGGCGACATGCGGCTGAACACGCGCTTGATCGCCGCGCTGCACGGCATCTTGATCCTCACCATCGTCGGCCGCGGCATCCGGGCGTGGATGTTCTCGCGGGTGAGCTCGGATGATTCCTCGAGCTCGAGCAGCTCGGGCCGGATCTGGACCTCGAGCTCGTCATCCTCGAGCGGGTCGTCGAGCCGCGACAAGAACAGCGGCAACGGGCTGGCGATCCTGCTGGCGATCGTAGTGGTGATCATCCTGATCACGATCATCGGCGCGATCGGCGCGTTCTTCGCGAGGCTGATCCAGGCGGCGGTGTGCCGGCAGCGCGAGCTCTTGGCGGACGCCGCGGCCATTCAGTTCACGCGCCAGCCCGTGATCCTGGCCAACGCCTTGAAGCGCGTGTCGGATCTGGGGTCGCGGCTGCAGATCCCGGCGGCGTCGAGCATCGCTCACCTGTGCTTCGCGCAGGGCATCGAGAGCTGGCGCGCCACACACCCCCCCATCGAACAGCGCATCCGCATGCACGACCCGCACTGGGACGGGCAAGCTCCGCCCGAGCGAGTGCAGATGTTGTCGGGCAAGGCGGAACAGCCGACCGCGGGCCTGCTCCAGGTGGCGGGCTTACTCCAACAACCGAGCCTCGACTACGCGCACTCGCTGCTCAGCTCGCTGCCCGAGCCGGTCACGCGGGCGCTGCACGATCCGACCCGCGCCGTCGGGCTGACGCTGCTTTTGTTGCTGGAAGAGAACCCGGAAGCGCGCACCGGAAAGTGGTCCGCTATGCAAGCGGTGCTGCCCCCCGAGGTGTTGCAGACGGCCTACGAGCTCGCCCCGTGCATGGCCGGGCTCGGACCGGCGGTGCGGTTGCCGCTGATCGAGCTGCTCTTGCCCACGCTGCGCACGCTGCCGGAGCGCTCGCAGGAGATGCTCGTCAGCGCCGTCGATCGGGCCGTCGCCGCGGACCAGCGCACCGATCTGTTCGAGTTCATCGTGCAGCGGCTGCTGCGCCACGGTCTGGGCCGGTCGTACACCGAGACGGCGCGCCAGCCGCGCTTGCCGGCACCCTCCGCCCAGGAGCTGCTCGCAGCTTCGGTGGTGGTGCTCTCCGCGATCGTGCGCTCCGGCCAGGGCGACCCAGGTCATCGGACGAGCGTCATGACCAGAGCGTCCTTCGACGCCGGCTACGATCCACCGCTCGCCCTCGATCGCGCGCCCGAGGGAGAATTTTCCGCTGTACACGCCGCGCTCGACGTTCTGCGCCGGGCCAGCCTGTCCGAACGCCGTCGCTTCCTGGACGCGTGCGAACGGGCGATCTGCGCGGACGGAAAGGTCGAGCTCGCGGAGGGCGAGCTGTTCCGCGCCATCGCGTTGACTTTGGGAGTGCCGATCCCGCCCGTCACTCCCCGGTAGTGGGTCGGTGGTTGGCTTGGAGTAAAGGTCCTTAGCCAAACCCCGAGCGCGCTGTTATCGTTGGCGGCAATGTCGACGCGCCGCGTTTTGGGAACGATACATTGGTTGACCCTGGGTGCGGCGCTGCTGGCCCCGGCGGCCGCGTGTGAGTCGGCGAGCGACGAGGGCGGGGCGAGCACGGGCGGAAACGCCGTCGCCACGGGCGGCATGCAGCCCGCGGGACCGAGTGGGGG
>JALYWZ010000830.1 GCA_030852505.1 Myxococcota bacterium
CGTGCTGCTCGGTTGGATGGCGCCCGTAGCGCGCCAGCTCGGTGCGATCCGCGCGTCCTGGCCGCCGCCGATCGCGGGCGAGCCCCCGCCCTCGTCGCGACGCTGGAAGCCCCCCGAATAGCCGCGCTTTCCTGGGCCTTTCGCGTGTTTCGCGCAGACGACACGCCTGGTTGATCGAGGGGCTTGCGCCAGCGTCGCGGATGACCGACAAACGCCTGTCAGAATGGCCCTACCGACAGTCAGCGAGCGCGATTTCGAGCAGCAAGTCATGTCCAGCGAGCTGCCCGTGCTGGTCGAGTTCTCGGCCGAGTGGTGCGGCCCGTGCAAAGTCGTCGAGCCCGAGCTCGTCGCCCTCTCCCACGAGCTCGAGGGCAAAGCCAAGCTCGTCAAGATCGACATCGACCGCTCGCCCAACCTCGCCCGCCAGCTCGGCGTTCAGTCGGTACCCACCTTCGTCGTCTTCCACCAGGGCCGCCCCGCCGCAGGCCGCGTCGGCGCCCTCAAGCGCCAGCAGCTCAAAGAAATGCTCGACCCCTTCCTGCCCCGCGCCGAAGGCGCGCTCAAGCCGGAAGAAGTCGCCGAGCTCCTGCGCCAGGGCCGCATCAGCGTGGTCGACACCCGCGAGCCCGCCGTCTTCAACCGCGCCCACATCGCCTCCGCGGTCAACATCCCCTTCGAAGAAATCGAGACCCGCCTCGCCGAGCTCCACATGCTCCCCGGCCCCCCCGTCCTCTACGACCGCGCCGGCGACCGCACCAAAGACCTAGCCGCCAAGCTCGCCGAACAAGGCATGCCCGTCGCGTTCCTCGAGGGCGGAGTGCTCGGCTGGGAAGCGAGCGGGTTTGGGTTGGAGCGGCCTGATTAGCGTTGCCCCCACCCGTCTCGCTTCGCTCGCCGACCTCCCCCAAAGTCGTGCTCGGCCTTCGGCCGAAGGATTCAGATGGGTCGCGCAGGGATGCGCCTCAAGCTACTTGATGCCGCTGGATCAACATTCGCATTGAGGGACTCTTCGGCGGAACGCTTGGCTAACTCGGTTAATGCCTCGTCGTAAACCGGACCGGAAATGAGCGTAGTGGACGACCTGACTCGTTTGCCCACCCACGATGACGGCCTTTGCGAAGAGCTGAGGCACAGCGGTCCGCTCGCGTGTCTCGTGGACGTCGATGGGCTGATCTGGGTCAACGATCAGCACGGTCATGTGGTGGGCGACCGCGCGCTCGCAACTGTCGCTGCGGAGCTGCTGCAGGTCGTTCAGCCTTTCGGGTCGGTCTTCCGGGTTGGCGGAGACGAGTTCTTGGTGTTGCTGCGCGATCTGGATGCGAAGGGGGTGTTGGACCTGGCTGCTCGGATCGTTACGAGCATCCGAGCCTTGCGGATCCCCTACCGACGGCGCGATCGGCCGGAGGCGACCGTGCTTGACGTGAATGTTGCAATCGTTCGCGCGGACCATGCGTTCGCGAAGGGTGCATTTTACCAGCACGGTTTGGTGGGTTCCGCGCGGGACTGGATCGGGGAGCGCGTGTACCGGGAGAAGCTGCGGGTCGGTCTCGGTTCAGGGACAGTTGTGGATCTGTCCAGCGCCGAGGACCTGCCGTGGGCGGAAGCGGTCGACTAACTCACCGGGCCACGCCGCCCGTTCGCATGCGGTGCTCTGCGTCGCTTTTCTTCACTTCACTCTTGACAGCAATTCACGCACTCCGTCGTTAACGACCGCTGCTCACTGAATCTTCGGCGTGCCCCCGCGCTGTGCGCTAGTTGGCAGAGCGTTCGTGGATACCGACGACTGCGACGCTGTTCGGGCGCGCGAACGCGCGTCAGCGTTCGATTACGGAGCGGCGAAAAACAGGGTGTATCGTGCGACGCATGAACGCTGTCAATTCGGTGTGTATGGTCCCGGTACCCGCTGAGCTTTCCGACGGTGAGTTGCTCGCGGCGACGCGGCGGCTGGTTGGGCGGTCGAACCAGTTGTTGGCGAGTCTGCTTGCGCACTTGGGCGAGGTGGAAGCGCGCGGGATTCACCGGACGCGGGCCTGCGCGAGTCTCTACACGTACTGCATTTATGAGCTGCGATTTTCGGAGGACGAGGCGTTTCGGCGGGTGTCGGCGGCGCGGATGGTACAGCGGTTTCCGGCGCTCCTGGATGCAGTCGCGGCGGGCGAGATCCATCTGACCGGGTTGTTGATGCTGGGGCCGCATCTGACGGCCGAGAATCTGGTGGAGGTGCTCGCCCGGGCGAAGCATCGGACCAAGAAAGAGATCGCGCGGCTGGTGCGTCAGCTGGATCCGCTGCCTCGCGTTCCGGCACGCATCGAGCCGCTCGGGCCGGAGTATTCGCAGCTGGTCCCTCGGGCGCCGACTTGGGACCAGTTCGTGAGCTCGTTCAATCCAGTTCGGGAGCTCGAGGCTGGGCATCGGCCGCGGGACTGGATGGACGAAATAGACGAAATGGACGAAGTGGACGAAACGGTCAGCACGGCCGCGAACGACGCGCCTGACTCGGCACTGGAAGCACCCGCGCCGGCGCGGGTGGAGCCTCAGCGGTACCGGGTGCAATTCGAGGCGAGCGAGGAGTACGTCGGGCTCGTGGAGAGAGCGAAGGCGCTGCTTTCACACGCAGCGCCCGGCGCGGGTCTGGCTGAGCTGCACGTGCGCGCGATGCGGGCGCTGGTGGCGGAGCTGGAAAGGGAGAGGTACGCGGTGACGGAGAGGCCGCGCTCCTCGGTCGAGCGCGAAGGAGATGGCGAGGACGCGACCAAAGTTCCGCGCCGGCGCGCGAGGCGGGTGCCGGCCGCGATCCGGCGCGCGGTGTTCGAGCGCGATCGCGCGCGTTGCACTTTCCGGAGCGAGTCGGGCGAGCGCTGTCGTGAGACGGAGCGTCTGGAGTTGCATCGTGACCGATCAGCGACGCCGGGGTGCGCGCCGCTGTGAAACGTGCGTTGGGCGAGAGCTCAGCCGAACGTTTTCTTG
>JALYWZ010000197.1 GCA_030852505.1 Myxococcota bacterium
GCTGCGACGCGGGCGCGGGCCACCGCCACCACCGCCGCCGCCGGGACCGCCTGCTCCACGGGCGCGCGCCTCGTTGACCACGATCTCGCGACCGTCGAGCTCTGTGCCGTTGAGCTCGTTCATGGCCGCCTGGCCTTCTTCATTGGTGGAGAACTCGACGAAGCCGAACCCGCGCGAACGGCCGCTCATCCGATCGATGACCACAGCCACCGAGGTCACGTTGCCGAAGCGCTGGAACTCCTGGCGCAGCCGATCCTCAGTCGTGGAGTAGGCCAGGTTGCCGACGAAAAGACGCATACTACTTCTCCTTCTTCGAACCGAACGGTGCGTCTACAGGCCCTCGGACGAACGCTCGACGCTAACGCTCACTACCGGTTGCTTCACGAACTAGAACGGGCAACCACCACCACTGACCTACCACTCGAGCGGAACGGGACCGGACGAACTTCGGCACCTGGCGAAAAGGGCCAGCGGATCTTATCAGGATTTCCTGGAACTGCACAGTGGGGGCATAGAGGGCGCCCGGCGCCGGGTCGCCGTACCGCCGAGTTGCCTCAAACTTTTCCCGCGACCGGCCACCGGGCTACCACGGGCTGTGTTCGGTACCCTCGGCCGCCGCGCCGTCGAGTCCGTGGTGATCGCCTTTGCCGTGCTCGGCTTTGGCCTGGTTCCGCTCGGCTCGAAAACCGCCTTCGAACACACCCTGGCCCTGATCCAAACCAGCCAGGCTCGCGACGCCGCCCGCGGCTTGGTCTCGGCACTCGGCAAAGCGCAAGATCTGCTGCGCCGCGCGGTGATGCCCCAAGCCCCCGACCCCGCCCCGGTTACGGAGGACGCGCTGCCCCTGCCCTCGGCCGGCGGCGCGGTTCGGCCGGTGCCTCCCAAGCTCGTTTCCGACCCGCCGAAGCCCAGGCCTCACCGCTAATCGCAACGAGGCGTTACTTTTGGGCTTCCGGGTGTTCGTGGAAGAACGCTTCGAGGCTCTCCTTCGAGATCCGCACGCGCACGACGCCCTCGCGCTGCAGCTTGGACTGGCAGCCGAGTCGCGAGTTCATCCGCACGTCGAAGGCCTTGTCGAGGATGTCCTCCTCGTCCTCCTCGGCGTCGCTCAAGAGCTCGGCGCCGCTCTCGACGTAGACGTGACAGGTGGAGCAGGCGCACACGCCTCCGCAAGCGCTGCCCTCGGGCGCGCCACCCTGTTGTGCGGCCTCCAGGATCGAGCTGCCGACGGGCACCTCGACCTCCAGGTTCTGATCGACGAACACCACTTTGGCCATCACGCCCGCTCTCTCTTCTGCTCCAGGTGCGCTTCGATCCCGGCCGCGTGCTCGACGCGCTCCGCCGTCTCGGACACGGTCTTGCCCGACAGCGCGGTTTGAATCGCATGATTCATCCGGCGCTGCGCGAAGGCGTGGGTCGCATCCGCGAGCGCGTCGGTCGCGCGCTGGATCGGCGAGGCGCTCTCCGCTTCGCGGATCACCGCGCTCAGCGATTCCAGGGATTTTTCTATGATCTCGAGCTCACCCTCGACGAGCAGTGCCCGGTCGGCGACCAGCGCCTTGCGCGTGGCGAGCGCGATCCGCTCCGCCTCGACGCGCGCGTCCGCGAGCCGCCGCGCTTCCAAATCCGTCTCGCCGTAGTCGAGCGCGTCCATCAGCATCTGCTCGACCTCTTCGTCGCTCAAGCCGTAGCTCGGCCGCACTTCGATGGTCTGAGTCACGCCCGTGGTGCGCTCACTGGCCGTCACGTGCAACAAGCCGTTTTCGTCGACATCGAACGAGACGTCGAGCCGAGCCATGCCCGCGGGCATCGGCGGTACGCCCTTCAGCGAGAAGCGCGCGAGCGACCGGCAGTCCTTGGACAGCTCGCGTTCGCCCTGCACGACGTGGATCTCGAAGCCCGTCTGGTTGTCGGCGTAGGTCGTGAAGGTGGCGCGCGCCCCGGCCGGGATCGTCGTATTCCGCGGCAAAATCCGGTCGACCCCGCCGCCCATGGTCTCGACCCCGAGCGACAGCGGCAACACGTCGAGCAGCAAGATGTCGTCGCTCGACTTCGCCAACAGGTCGGCCTGCACCGCTGCGCCGTACGCCACCACCAGATCCGGATCGATGTCGTCGAGCGGCGGCTTTCCGAACAGCTTCTCGACGTGGGCGCGCACCGCGGGCACGCGCGTGGCGCCGCCCACCAAGATCACTCCGTCCACATCGCTAGCAGATACGTTCGCGTCCCGCAGCGCCCGCCGGCAGGCCCGCCCGGCTCGCTCCAGTAACGGCTCGATCCATTTCTCGAACTCGCGCCGCTCCACCTTGAACGGCACATCGCCCAGAATGACGGTCGCTTCCTCGGCGTCGGTGAGCTCGTGCTTGGCTCGACGCGCGAGCACGAGCGCCGAGCTCACCATCTCCGGCGTTCGCTCGACGTTGGTGGCGATCAGCAGCCGTTCGGCGATCTCGCGATCCATGTCGTCGCCGCCGAGCGCGCTGTCCCCGCCGGTGCTCTTCACCTGGAACACGCCGTCTTCGAGGCTCAGGATCGTGACGTCGAAGGTGCCGCCACCCAGATCGAACACGGCAAACAGCCCATTTTTCTGCTTCTCGAGCCCGTAAGCCAGCGCCGCCGCCGTGGGCTCGTTCAAGAGCCGCAGCACCTCGAGCCCCGCGAGCCGCCCCGCGTCGCGCGTCGCTTGCCGCTGCGCATCGTCGAAATACGCGGGCACCGTGATCACCGCGCCTCCCACGCTGCGGAGCTGATCGACCGCGCTGGTCTTCAAGCTGCGCAAGATCTCGGCGCTCACGTCGATCGGAGTCTTGGTCGTCCAGCCCAGATCGAAGCGCACGATCTTGGCGTCGCTCTCCGACTCGGGCGTTACGAACTTGTAGGCCCCGAGCCGCTTCGTCTCGGGATCGTCCGCGCCGCGCCCCATGAAGCGCTTGGCGCTCTTGATCGTGCGCTCCGGCTCCGTCGTGGCCCGGGCTTGCGCAGCTCGCCCGACGGCCGTCTGTCCCGCGCCGCCGTAGTAGACGACCGACGGCAACAACGCCGTTCCGTCGCAGGTGGTGAGCGCGGCCGGGCGCCCTTCGCGGACCACGGCCACGATCGAGTTCGTCGTACCGAGATCGATGCCGATCGCGCGTGGCGCCGCCTTGGGGTCGAAAATATCGAGCAGAACCATATTCCGGCCTATTCCAGCTCGTCCAGGGCGAGCGCCGCCTCGTCGAGCAGCCGCCGCGTGAAGCGCAGCATGCCGATTTCCTTCACCGCGCGCTCTGCGCCTCTGTCACCCGCGTCGCCAGCTTCCAGCGCGGCACCCAGGGCCGACACCGACGCGCTCTCGCGCGCCTTGAGCTCGGAAAACTTGCGCTCGATCGCCACGCGGTCGCGCGCGCGTCGCGCATCCGAGATGCTCTCTCCGAGCTCGAGCAGCTCCATCAACAGCAGCGGATCGGCGGGCTTGTCGCGCCCTTCTTCGATCGTCACGCCACGCCGCGCGAGCAAGGCCTCGGCGCGGCGCACCGGATCGCGCAGCACCCGAAAAGCCTCGTTCACCTCGATCGCTCGCGACAGGGCCATGCGCCGCTCGCTCGCCGGCGCGCCCACGTGTCGATCCGGGTGCAACACCCGGGACAGCTCGCGATGCCGATTCTCCAAGTCCGCCAGATCGAGCGCGAATTTCGGCTCGACTCCCAAGAGCTCGAACGGATCGTTCACTTCACGGTGAACGAGTGCCCGCAGCCGCAGCTCGAGGCCTCGTTCGGGTTTCGGAACTTGAACCCCTGGAACATCACGGTCTTCTCGTAGTCGAGCGCCGAGCCGGCCAGGTACACCATGCTCTTCTTGTCGACGAAGAACTTGATGCCGAGGTGTTCGAAGACGTAGTCCCGCTCGCGCGGCGCGTCGTCGTCGAACTGGATCACGTACGAGAAGCCCGAACAGCCGCCGCCCTTGATGCCGAGCCGCACCGCCGCCTCCGGAGTGCCGCGCTGGTCGAGCTTGACCCGCGCGAACCTTGCGGCGCCGTCGGTGATGGTCAGCGTACGCTTCGACGGCGTCGCCTCACTGACGGGCGGCTGCGTCTGCGTCTTGTTCTCGGCTTCGGGGGCGAGCGAAGTCATGATGCTCTCAGGCGTTGCCTCGGGCTGCACGCTTCTTCCGGTAATCCTCGATCGCACTCTTGATCGCGTCTTCCGCGAGCACGGAGCAGTGGATCTTCACCGGAGGCAGGCTCAGCTCCTCTGCGATTTGGCTGTTTTTGATGCCGGCGGCCTCGTCGACCGTCTTGCCCTTGATCCACTCGGTCGCGAGCGACGACGAGGCGATCGCCGAGCCGCAGCCGAACGTCTTGAAGCGGGCGTCTTCGATCACGCCGCTTTCGCTGACCTTGATCTGGAGCCGCATCACGTCACCGCAAGCCGGAGCACCGACCAGGCCCGTTCCGACGGACGGATCGTTCTGGTCCAGCGTCCCCACGTTCTTGGGGTTTTCGTAATGCTCGATGACCTTTTCGCTGTACGCCATGACTTCTCCGTTGCCGCGTCAGTGCGCGACCCATTGAATCGATTTGATGTCGATGCCCTGCTGGTGCATCTCCCAGAGCGGTGACATGTCGCGGAGCTTCTTGACCTTGCCCGTGACCAGGTCGCCGACGTAGTCCACTTCTTCTTCCGTGTTGAAGCGGCCGAGGCCGAAGCGGATCGACGAGTGCGCCATGTCCTCGTCGAGCCCCATCGAGCGGAGCACGTAGGAGGGCTCGAGGCTCGAGCTCGTGCACGCCGAGCCGCTCGAAACCGCCACGTCCTTGATCGCCATCATCAACCCCTCGCCCTCGACGAAGGCGAACGAAACGTTGAGATTTCCCGGCAGCCGGCGCTCGGGGTGCCCGTTCAGGATCACCTGATCGAGCTCGCGCTGGAACTTCTTCCAAAGCCGCTCGCGAAGCCCGCGCAGCTTCTCCGCCTCGGCCGCGCCTTCCTGGATCAGGATCTCGGAGGCCTTCGCGAAGCCGACGATGCTCGGCACGTTCAAGGTCCCGGAGCGGTTGCCGCGCTCGTGTCCGCCGCCGTCCATCTGCGCCACGAGCCGCACCCGCGGCTTCGAGCGGCGCACGTACAACGCGCCCACGCCCTTCGGTCCGTAAATCTTGTGAGCCGACAGCGACGCGAGGTCCACGTTCATCGCGCGCACGTCGAACGGCGTCTTGCCGACGCCCTGCACCGCGTCCACGTGCAGGAGCACGCCCTTCTCGCGCGTGATCTTGCCGATCTCGCCGATCGGCTGGATCGTCCCGACCTCGTTGTTGGCGAGCATGATGCTCACCAAAATCGTCTTGTCGGTCAGCGCCTTCTTGATGTCGTCCGGATCGACGATGCCGTCTGTCCCGGCCGGCACGTACGTCACCGTGCAGCCCTGCTTTTCCAGCCGCTTGCACGAATCCAGCACCGCCTTGTGCTCGATCGTGGTCGTGACGATGTGGTTGCCCTTGCCCTGGTAGTACTCGGCCACGCCCTTCAGCGCGAGGTTGTCGCTCTCGGTCGCGCCGGACGTGAACACGATCTCTTTCCCGGACTCCGCGTTGATCAGCCGTGCGATCGTGTCGCGCGCGTCATCGACCGCGGCCTCCGCTCGCCAACCGAACGCGTGCGTGCGGCTCGCGGCGTTGCCGAAGTGCTCCGAGAAGTACGGCAACATCGCCTCCAACACCCTCGGGTCGAGAGGCGTCGTGGCGTGGTTGTCCATGTAGATGGGGAATTTCAGGGTCATGACTACGAGCTCACGTGGACACCCGCGACCAGGTCCGGCGCGTTGTCCCGTTCGGGGTGTCGTTCACAGGTCGGGCACGAGTGCACCGGCATCGAAGCCGAGCACGCCGTATCGCACGCCGACAAAAACGCGAGACTCTCCTCGAGCTCGCCCTGGAGCGCGCGCAGCTCGGCGAGCTTCGTCCGCGTCTCTTCCAGCTTCTTCGCGTACACGCCGCGCAGGCGGCTCGCCGCGAAGTGCGCGGTGCCCGAAGACTCCTGCTCCTTCACCAGCTGCTGGATCTCGGACAGCGAGAGCCCGAGGCTCTGCAGCTTCGTGATCCAGCGGACCCGCACCAGCGCCTCTTCATTGAAGAGCCGGTACCGCCCCTTGGAGCGTTCGCTCGCCCGGAGCAGCCCGAGCTCCTCGTAGAGATGAATCGCGCGGACCGTCTTACCCGTGGCCTTCGCCAAATCCCCCACCTGCAGCAAAGCCGATTCCCCTTCGGTTTCGGCCCCTTGGGAGCCGCCCGGGTAAACCAGCAAATGCCTGACACGCGAGTTCATGAGGAGGATGACCGAGCCGACTGTAAGCCTAACCCTAACGCATGCGTCAGGGTTTGCCAGGGCCCTGTGATACCCACCGCCCGCCCTTCTGTCAATGCGCGAGCGCCGCTCCACGGCTCGGCCTCGCTCCGAGCTCGCTCAGCAGAAAGTCGAAACAATTCGCCCACCCAGCCTTGACAGATCTCGCGCCGCGACTACCTTCACGCCCCTCTGACGCGCGGTGGAGCAGCCTGGTAGCTCGTCGGGCTCATAACCCGAAGGTCGGAGGTTCAAATCCTCCCCGCGCAACCAAAGCCCGCGGAATCGAGAACGACTCGGTTCCGCGGTTTGCTTTTGTGGGGCGATTGTCCGGTATACAGCCCGCGTTGCGCCTCAGGCCGACCACAAGTCGGCGAGATGCAAAGCGTGCGCGTCGAACGGCTCGGCGTGGACGATCGCGTCACCGTGCCAAGCGCCAACAATGCGGTAGCCGCCACCGTCGAGACGGAGCACCTCCAGCATCCGCGGCGATGGGTCCACGAGCCACACGTGTTGAACCCGCTCACGAGCGTAGATGGGAAGCTTTCGAGTACGATCGAGCGGCGCCGTCGAGGGCGAGAGCACTTCGCAAACCCAATCCGGCGCGAGCTCGAAGGCCGTAACCTCCGGAAGCACCGGCATGCGTTCGCGGCGCCAGCCGCACAGATCGGGCACGAGAGCGTCTCCCGACAAGTGCAGCTCGGGCTCGTCGAGAATCACCCAACCCCCTGGTCCTCCCCGGCCCCTGTCGAACGGGCCGTAGAGCTCACCTCCCAGACTCGAGGCCGCCCTCGCGTGCCGTGGCGCTGGCCGAGGGCTGGTGACCAAGTCACCGTCGACGATTTCCGCGACGAGGTGCTCGGGAACGCCTTGCAGATCACTGTAGGATGCGCGTTTCCGGGCGGGATCTGCCATGACCGGAGTAACTGTAGCAGCCTGGGCAGCCCGCTGAATTCTCCCGGCGACGGGCGGGTCAGGCAACCAGCCGCCGCTCGAACCCCAAGGATATCGCGGTATGCAGCCCGCGTTGCGCCCCCGCGCAACCGAACGCCCAGGGCGGCCTCCTTAAAGGGGCCGCCCTTCGCGATTTGCGGGATCGGATTTCACCGTTCCAAGCTCCGCTCGCGCGGGCGGGGCTCCCCGCGCAACCCAACGTGGACAATGCCCCCGGCGCTCTGCTGGCTTTGCGGCTGAAGTGTTCCGCTCTCATCGCCCGAGCTCGCGGCGTTTGCGCTACGTGGCGTGGCCGGAATGGAAACGCGGGTTCTGGGCCACTGCTGGTTCGAGGGAACTGCCATCGTGGGAAAGCGTTTCGCCTTGCGCACGGTTTCATCTCGTCTGTCCGGGCTTTCGCTGGCCGTCGTTCTGATCGGCTGCGAGTCAACTAGTGGCGACCAGCCGGATGCAGGCGGATCGGGGGGCCAGGGTGGAAATGGATTGCCCGCCGCGGGCGCGGCATCCTCCGGGACGGGCGGCGTGAGCGGCGCTGGCGGCACGAATGCCGGGAC
>JALYWZ010000831.1 GCA_030852505.1 Myxococcota bacterium
GGCGATGGCTTCGCGCACGGCCGCGACCAGCTCGTCGCGGTGATCCGGCCCATACGCCTTGGGATCGACCGGCGGGTGCAGCACGACGCGGACGGCCACGCCGTCGTGGACGTGGTGCGAACGCGCGGACAGCACCTGTCCGGTGCCAATCACGGTCACGGGCAAGATCCGCACGCCCGCGTCCTCGGCCAGGTGGAAACCGCCGCGCTTGAACGGCCCGAGCCGCGCGTCCTCGGAGCGCGTGCCCTCCGGCGCGATCCAGATCGAGAGCCCTCGAGACAGCGCGGCGGTCGCAGCCGACAAGCTCTCGATGGCACGCGCGCGATCCCTGCGATCCACCTCCACGAAGCCGGCTCGGCGCATGGCAGCTCCCCAGAGCGGCACGCGGAACAGCTCGTTCTTCGCGACCATCCGCAGCGGCCGCTTCAGCGCGCGGTACAGCACCGGGATGTCGTAGAGCGACTGGTGATTCGACATCACGACCACGGCTTCACCCGCTGGCGCGTGCTCGAGCCCGATCGTCGTGAGCTCGATCCGGGCGCGCTCCAGGATCCGCGCCGACCACTGCTCGAGCCGCGCGTCGCAGGTCGCGGGCTCCAGGCGTCCGAACGCCGACTCCACCAGCGTGGGCGCGCTGATGCGTCCTGTTTCGATCACGGCGTGCATCAAATGACGAAGAGTCATCACACCTCGCCTTCCAGAACGACAACCGCTATCAGAGCACCCTGGTCGAAGGCCGCAAGTGGGTGGGTGTACTCCCCCGCGCGAAGCGCGCGTTACCGTTGATTTTGCGCGCCATCTCCGATGAGCGGGATCCGGCGCGGCGGCTCTAGTTGGCGGCCGCGGCGCGCGATCGGCTGCTCGGAGAGCTCGACGGAGAGTGACGCGAGCGGCTCGCCGCGCGCGAGGCGCTCGGCGCGGCGGCGCGCAAACGCAAAGAACGAAGGCCAGAGCCGCGGCCGATCCGCGAGCCTGCGGTGCACCTCGTCCCAGGCCTGACCCGAGGTCGCGGACAGCGCGTCGAAGCGCCGCCCCGATGCCGTGACGACCGAGATCGACAAGCGACGCGTCACGAGCGGAGGATCGGGCGCGCACAGCGACCAGTGCTGGAACAGCCGCAGCGCTCGCACGGGAGCGGCGACCCAGGCCGGCCGCTGTGCGGGCCGTAGCCATTCGGGAACCCAGGGGTTGTCGACGGCGAGCTCGATCAGCTGAACCAACATCGTGAGCGACACAGCCAGCGTGACCACGCGCCTCGGCAGCCAGCGCCGCGGCGCCGGTCGCGAGCCAGAGAAGCGACGCCGCACCGCTTCACCCCACAGGGTGATTCGGCGACGCAGACCGGGCGCTCGCTCGTACCAGGCCTGCCAGGTTCCGGGCCGGAGCAGCGCCACCCAGCCGCCGATCATCACCCAGGAAAACGTCCCCAGATCGAGCAGCGCGGCGATCGAGCCGTGCAGCACCGCGGCCAACAGCAGCCCCGTGCTGCGCGCGAGTGGTGCGGTGAACGGCAAGAGCAGCAGCAGCGAAAGACACAGCTCGAGCGAGCGCGCCGCGCGTGTCGCGAGCTCGAGAAAGGGCAGCGGCGCCCGCTCGCGCAGCCAGACTCCGACCGCGGTCACGGCCTGGTCCTGATGCAGGAAATACTCGAGCGCCGTGCCGTCGCGCCAGGTCTCGCCCGTCTTCTGCGCGTAGTTGAGCCAGTAGATGGCGCCCCATTGCAGCACCAGCGCCGCCGCGGCGAGCGACACCACCGGCCGATCGCGGTGCGGCGCCGGCGCGCGCCGAAGCGCGTCGAGCGAGAAGCGCTCGCCGAGCGGCAAGAACGCGCTCAGTAGGCACAACCAGATCAACGCCACGTGGCCCCCGTTCTCGATGGTGGTGTTGCGTGCATTCAAGCTGACCACGAACGCGAGCGCCAGCCATTGCATGAGGCGCGTCCAAATCCCCAAACACAGACACGACGCCACGACTGCGCCGGTCGCGAGAAACAGCTTTACCCCTGTGGGTGTACCGACGTAGCGCAGCAGCGACAGCGGCGTCGCGCCAATAAAAGCCACTTCACGTGGCAGCCAGCCCGCGTCGGACAGGTGCTCGGAGACATCGCCCCAACGCCCGAGGGCGGTCGCCAACACCAGGATACCGAGCACGATCCGGAACAGCGCGAGTGATCGCGGATCGGCTTCCGCATAGGCCTCTCGCAGCAAAACCACCCAGCTCGGCTTGGCCCGTCGCCCCTCAGAAGTGGTCCGAGTTGACCGCCGAGTTCGGAATTCGCTCGGAATTTCAGGGAGTATCGCACGAATCAGCGCTTGGCCATCGGGATTCCCTCGTGATACTTCTCGCCCATCCGCGAGCCGCGGTTTTTACGCAGCATGAACGTCGCCTGCCCCTCCTGCCCCGCCAAGTACGCTGTTCCCGACGAAAAGGTGCGCGGCAAGAAGGCGCGCATTACCTGCAAGCGTTGTGGTTCGGCCATCATCGTTGACGGCACTTCGCTCCAGGCGTCCAAGCCGCCGCCGAAGCCCCGCGCGGAGCCGCTGCCGCCGCCCCCCACCGCCTCGGACGAGCCCGCGCAGTCCGCGCAAGAGTGGCTGGTCGCCATCACCGACGAGCGGCAGGAGCCAGCGAGCGTCAACGAGATCGTCGCCTGGTATTCGGCTGGTGTGATCGACGCCGACACCTTCGTCTGGAAGGACGGCATGGCCGAGTGGCAAACGCCCTTCGAGATCCCGGAGATCGCGCAAGCGCTCGAGCAACAAGGGCTCGAGCGGCGCGTGCTCGAGCCCGGTATCGACAACGCTCCGGCGTCCGTCCCGACGTACGACGACGAAGAGGCCACGCACATCGGCCGCCCACTCGGCGGCGCCGCCACGGCCGGCACCTGGACGGAGCCCGGGCGCTGGGGCGGCACCGAGGGCGACGAGCAGCCTTACGACGACGAGATGACGATCGCTCGCG
>JALYWZ010000198.1 GCA_030852505.1 Myxococcota bacterium
GCCGGGGGCGCAGGAAAGGAGGCGGGCGCTGTCGCCGCAGCGGGCTCCGCTCCGTATCCCGGAGGAGGCGGCGCTTCCGCGGGAGGCGCTGCAAGCGCAGGCGCACCCGCGAGCAGGGGGGCGAGCTCCGCACACTCGAGCAGCGGCACCCAGTCCGCCATCCCGTCGCGCCACACGTACACGTCGGCCGGGATCTGCCCGGACTGGTAGCCCTCGAGGATTTGCTGGGTGCTCAGCGTGCGCTGGTCGGTCTCGCTGAAGTTCACCGACCACTCCGACGGCGTCGGGATCAGCGTGCTGGGGCTCGGCACCATCGTCTCGGGTTTGACGTCCCCGCCGGCAGGCGGAGCCCCCGAGGGACCGAGCTTCTGTCCGTCCACGACGATCGGCGTGCTGCAGCCCTTGCAGCGGATCTTGACCTTGCGTCCGAGGACCTTGTCGTCGGCAATCGTGTACTTAGCGCCGCAGGACTCACACGTGATCTTCATCGAGACGGCGGGGACCTTAGCAAAAACCGCGGGCGTTGGGGGATGCCGACGGACTCAATTGATCGGTACGAGCACCGCGCCGCATTGCCCACAGAACTGGCTGTCCGCGGCGAACTGCGCGCCACAAACCGGGCAGATTTTGCGAACGCCGAGGGCGGGGCGCTGCCCGGCGGTGGCGAGCGCCGCGGGGATCAGCGGCTCTTGATGCTTCGGACAGGCTGCGACGCCCGGGTCGAAGCCTTGCCCGCAGATCGGGCAGATCCCGCCGGGAGGACCGAACGCCGTCTCGGGTCCGAGCGGGATCAGGCGATTGCCGTCCACGGCGCAGAACTCTTCGTGGATCGCGTATTCGTTGCGGCAGGTCGGGCACAGCTTGCCGTGTTGTGGGGGCATCACGGCCAGTGTCGGCGCGTGCGAGCTCGGCGGCAGGCGCTGCGACACTGGTGCTGCAGACTTCTTCCGCGAGCGTCGCGAGAGCACGAGCCCGAGCACGCCGAACGCGAGCGCGAGCGCGCCGATGGCGGCGACGAGCTTCACCTTCTTCGCGCGCGTGTCGTCCTGGGTGACGCCCGAGCGCGCGCCGATCGAGTTCGACGCGATCTTCGCGACGGCGGCGTCCGTCGATTCGCCCTCCGCGTCGAAGCTGCCTTGTTGCAATAGGGCGTCGTAGCGCTCCCGTGACACGATCTCGACCACGACCCCCAGCGCGCGATCGCCGACCGAAGCCTGCAAGTGCACCTCGGACTCGGGCGCGTCCTCGGCGACCGTGATCTTGCCGGCCGATGTGAGCTGCACGTGGCCGCCGCCGCTCTGTACCCGGAATACGGGCGCGACGCCGACCGAGCAGCCCGCCTTGTCGACCACGTTCGAGCGGAACGTGAACGACTCACCCGGGCGCATCAGCTTGCGTGAAGGCCGGACCTCGAGCCGCTCCGGCAACCCCACGCGCTCGCAGCGCGACGCCTTCTTCGGCTTCTCGGCCGCCGAGGCGCTGGGCGCAGGGGTCGGGTCCGCGCGCGTGAACGAGCGCGTTCGCCGCACGCTGGCCGTGCAGTTTTGACCCTTGATCAAGAATTGATACTGCCCGGTCTCGTCGAAGCTGATCCGCGAGCCCGTGGCGCCGAGCTGCGTGACCACCGTGGCCTGTCGAGCGTCCCCGGACGACGTCTTGCAGGTGGTCCGCCAGCTGGAAGCACCGCTCGAATGGCTGACCCGTGCGAGCCCCGGGTATTGCTCCCAGCACTGCGTGGTCGCGTAACTGCGCCCGAGGCCGTTGATCACGAGCTCATTGCCCTGAACCGTGATCGTGACGCTGCCGCCCGCCTCGTTCCCGCCCGAGGGCTGTGGTCCACACGCTGCGCCCCAGTCGCCGATGTTCCAGTCCGAGCGCAGCGCCGAAGCCGACCAAACCCCGTCGAGCCCTGGTTCATCGGCGCGCGTATTCTCGCCGGTGAGCCCAAAAGCGAGCGCGAACGCGAGCCCGAGCGAGCGCGACCCGAGCGACCGCAAAAGGCGCCGCCGGGAACTGTTCGCTGTGCGCGCACTCAGCTTCGTTGACATCGGATTTTCCGTAATGATAGCGTCCCCATGCGACGAACCCCCCGCATTTTCACAGGTTTTTGCGTCGGGAGAAAGGGCCAAACAGGATGTGGAATGCGTTGACGAAGCGGCGGCTTCGGAAACTGGGAAGCGCCGCCGCTGCGCTCGCGATTTTGGCCTGCTCGGGACTGGCTTCGGCCCAGACGCCCGAGGCCGAGCGAGCGCCCGAAAGCAACGGCGACGGTATGGACACGCACTTGTTCCGTCCAGCCGTCGACTCGAAGGGCTTCTTTTCCGTCAACGGCAGCGACATCCTCGGCAAGGGGGACATCAGCTTCGGGCTTGTCCTCGACTACGGCCGTAACATCCTGCGCACGCGCAAGGGCCGCGTGCCGTTCGACGCCGATCCCGATCCTGAAAACCCGGACGGGAAGTGCGAGAACGAAGAGTGCGTGCTCGTCGATGGCGAAGAGGGCAGCGGCGTTCCGGCGTTGGTCGAGAACTCGTTTCAAGGCACCTTCAGCTTCAACTACGGCATCGCGAATTTGGGCGTGGTCGGCGTCTCGGTTCCCGTCGTGTTGATGACGGGCGATGCCGCGTACCAGATCGGGCCGAACGACGGAATCTACAACTCGGCCAAGCTCGATGCCCAGAAGCTCAGCACGATCGGCCTGCACGGCAAGCTCCGCCTGACGCGCGTCGATCGCACGATCGGTCTCGCTGCGGTGGTCCAGGCGGGCATTCCCGTCGGCGACGCGCCCCGCGATCTCGGCGCCGATCCGGGTCCCTGGGTCTGGCCGCAGATCGTGGTCGAAAACCGCTTCGGCAGCACGGGTCGCTTTCACGTCGGTCTGAACGCGGGCTACCGCGTGCACGGCGGCGACAACCCGCGCTTCCAGAACGATCTCACCGGCAAGCCGCAGCTCGCCGAGGGAGAGCTCGAATACGGCAACCTCGCGACGTTCGGACTCGGGCTCTCGTACCGCGTGCTCGACTCGCTCGATCTAGTCGCCGAGACCTACGGCTCGTACCTCACGAGCGGCGACTCCACGGACGATCAGAAGCTTTCGCAAGAGGTGCTCGGCGGCATCAAGCTGTTCGTCGAGCAGAACAGCTACCTGATGATGGGCGCTGGCAGCCGCGCCTGGTCGAAGGGCTTCGAGGCGGCCGACGTGCGGCTCGTGCTCGGGTTCGTGTTCGAGCCGTCGATCGGCGACCGCGACGGCGACGGCTACAAGGACGACCAGGACGAGTGCCCCGACGAGCCGGAGGATTTCGACGGCTTCAAGGACGGCGACGGCTGCCCCGAGCCCGACAACGACAACGACGGCATTCTCGACGTCGACGACCGCTGCCCGATGATCCCCGAAGATCGCGACGGCGATCACGACGAGGACGGCTGCCCCGAAGGCAAGGCGGACGGCGATCGCGACGGCGACGGCATCCCCGACTCGAAGGACAAGTGCCCTGACGTCCCCGAAGACCGCGACGGCTTCGAGGACACCGACGGCTGCCCCGATCCCGACAACGACAAGGACGGCATCCTCGACGTCGACGACCAGTGCCCGATGGATCCCGAAGACAAGGACGGCTTCGAGGACGTCGACGGCTGCCCGGAGCCCGACAACGACAAGGATCGCATCCCCGACGTCCGCGATCGCTGCCCGAACGAGCCCGAAGTCTACAACGGGTTCCAGGACGAAGACGGCTGCCCCGACAAGGGCAAGGTGATCATCGAGGGTAGCGAAATCCTGATCCTCGAGAAGGTGCAGTTCGAGACGAACAGCGCCAAGATCCTGCCGCAGTCGAACGAAATCCTCGACGCCGTCGCCGCCACGCTCAAGGGGCATCCCGAGTTCGAGGTGATCGAGGTCGGGGGTCACGCCGACGAGCGCGCCAGCGACGAACACAACCTGCGGCTCACCAAGGCGCGCGCCGCCTCCGTGCTGCAAGCGCTGCAGAGGCGCGGCATCGCAGCCGACCGCCTGCTCTCGCAAGGCTACGGCGAGTACTGCCCGCTCGACGCGGAATCGAACCCGATCGCCTGGGAGAAGAACCGCCGCGTCGAGTTCAAGGTGGTACGCACGGAAGAAGGCGACACCGGAGTGAAGCGCGGTTGCGACGTGGCCCGCGGCAAGGGGATCTACCCGCCCCAGCCCAAGTGAGGGCGCCCTCGCAGGGACGAGCGCGACGTTCGTCCCTGCTCGGCGTCAGGTAACGAAGTCAACGCCAGGCCCGGGTCTGCAGCCGCGCCTGGCGTCGCCCTTTTATGTGCGCCCCACTTTGCGCAAGGCTCGCGCGGCTCCTCGCACAGTCATGTTCCTTACTGTGCCTTGGGGTTGGGAAGGCACTGAACGCTCGTCGCTCGGGCTCGAGTGGAAAACTGTCGAGGAGTGCCTTTCAAAAGCAAAAGCACAGTCAGGATCCTGACTGTGCCTTTGGGTTGGGTAGGCACTCTCGGTGCGGGGCGCGGGCGTGGCGGTGGTGGGCGTGGACGCGGTGAGGCAGACTTGGCGGGCGCGGATGCTGTTTTTGAAGCACAGGCCGGCGGCGCCGCTGGCGGAGCTCGTCGAGTACTTGTGGCTGGTCTGCGATGCGCCAGCGCATGGGTGGGAGCGGATTCTGCCGACGGGCACGCTCGAGCTGGTAATCAACCTGAAGGAAGATCAGGTTCGTATTTACGACCAGGCGGGGGCGTGCCGACGGTTTTCGGGGATGGTGCTTTCAGGAGCTTACGGGCGGCCATTCTTGATCGATACCGCGGAGCATGCGCTGGCGATGGGGGTGCATTTTCGGTGCGGCGGCGCGTTTCCGTTCACGCGGGGGACGGCCCCGGGCGAGTTGCTGGACGGGCACGTGGACGTTCGGACGCTGTGGGGGAGCGGCGCCAGCGCGCTGCGTGAGCAGCTTTGCTCGGCGGGATCGCACGGCGAGCGATTTCGGATCTTGGAACACGCGCTGGTCACGGCTCTGGACGGGCGTCGGGCGGATGCACGGGTGGCGTGGGCTGCGAGCCGTCTGGCGAGAGGCAGCGAGGGAGTGCGCGAGGTTGCGGCCAGTACCGGGCTCAGTCATCGGCATTTCGTGAGCGTGTTCCGGGATGCCCTGGGGATGACACCGAAGCTGTTCGCTCGGGTGCAGCGCTTTCAGCGAGCGCTCACGGCCGCGCGGAAATCCGCGTTCGTGGGCTGGGGCGCGCTGGCCTCGGAGCTCGGTTACTACGATCAGGCGCACTTGATCCGGGAGTTCCGGGAGTTTGCCGATTGCACGCCGTCCGAGCTCCGCGCTGGGCAGACTCACTCCGTGAAAGACCACCACTGGGCGTTGTCGGGTGGTTAGTCTGGTCGAGGTCAGTTATTTCCAATACGGCCCGGCGTCGGGGCGCTAACCGAGCTCTCGGGGAACCATGAACCAACCCGAATCACTTCGAGACTTCGCGCACGTGCGCTACCAAGTGACCGACGTCGAGCGCTCGATCGCTTTCTACCGAGACAAGCTGGGCTTCACGTTGCAGATGCACGCCGGAAGCGCGTTTGCCGCCGTGTTGCTCGGGAAGCTGCGTTTGATCCTCGGCGGGCCAGGGAGCTCGGGATCGCGAGCCATGCCCGACGGGCGACAACAGGTTCCGGGCGGCTGGAACCGGATCTTGATCTACGTGGACGACCTCGACGCCGAGATCCGGCGCTTGAAGGAGCAGGGCGTGCCGTTCCGTAACGCGGTCGAGGCGGGACCGGGCGGGAAGCAGATCCAGCTCGAAGATCCCGACGGAAACCCGATCGAGTTGCACCAGGCAGCCGCCCGCTGACGGCAGCTAGCGGAAGATGTCGAAATGGCCGAGCAGGTACCAGAGCACGACGAATACGATGATTGTGCTGAGGCAGCCGCCGCCGAGTTTCTTCGCACCCCAACCCGCGGCGACTCCTCGTAGAAGTTTGCTCACTCCCGACTCATAACAGCCGAGTCAGGCAGCAGCACTTGGCGTTTTTTCGCAGGTAGCGCGGCGGTACGCGTGTTGCAGCCCCGCGCGGCATGCGACGTTCCCCCTGGCAGCGAGAGCGGTCATCGAACGTATGGCCGTGGCTGATTGGCCTCGGCACCGTGGCGGCGGTGCGATTTGTCGTGCGCCAGCAACGCCGGATGCGCGTGCGAGGCAAGAATGCCCTCGTCACCGGCGGCTCGCGTGGGCTCGGCCTGCAAATCGCGCGCAGGCTCGTCGAGCGCGGCGTGAACGTGGCGGTCGTTGCTCGCGATGTGCAGGAGCTCGAGCGAGCCGTCGAGCTGCTCCGCGCGCACGCCGCTCTGCACCCGGAAACGGCGGGCGTGCGGGTGATCGGCGTGCCGTGCGATCTCGAATACGCGAGCGCCATCGACAGCATGGTCCGGAACGTGCGCGCCCGGCTCGGGCCGATCGATCTGCTCGTCAACAACGCGGGGACGATTCAGGTCGGCCCCCTCGACTCGATGACGCTGGAAGACTTTCAACGCTCGATGAAGCTGCACTGCTTCGCCGCGCTCCGCACCTCGCTCGCCGTGCGCGCCGACATGCACGCCCGCGGCGGCGGCCGCATCGCCAACATCGCCTCCTTCGGCGGCGTGGTTTCGGTTCCCCATCTGCTGCCGTACAGCGCGGGCAAGTTCGCGCTCGTCGGCCTCTCACAAGGCCTGCACGCCGAGCTCTCCAAGGAGGGCATCGTCGTCTCCACCATCGCTCCGGGGTTGATGCGCACCGGCAGCCCGCGCAACGCCAGCTTCAAGGGCGATCACCAGAGCGAGTACGCCTGGTTCTCGATCGCCGATTCGCTGCCGGGCTTGTCGATGTCTGCGCGCCGCGCCGCGCGCCGCATCGTGCGTGCGCTGGAGTTTGGCGACACCTACGTGGTGCTCGGCCTGCCGGCAAAGCTCGGCGTGCTCGCCAACGCGCTCGCGCCCGATTTGATGAGTCGCTTGCTCGGCTTCGTCAACACGCTGCTTCCGAGCGGGACGGACCGAACGGCGCACTCCGGCGAAGACAGCGTTTCGAGCGTCTCTCCGTCGCGTCTGGCGGCGCTGAACGAGCGGGCCGAGCTCGAAAACAACCAACGCTAAGGCACCGCGGCGTCGACTTTCGAAGAAATCACACGCTGCCCGTCGCTCTCGGGAACAAGCGCAGGGCTCCCCCGTTGAGCCCGAGTACTCCGGAGGTTCTTCGATGAATTGCCCGCGCTGCAACAACACCGTGCTCGACGAACGCGAGCGCAATGGCGTCGTGCTCGACGTCTGTCCGTCGTGCCGCGGCGTTTGGCTCGACCGCGGTGAGCTCGAGAAAATGCTGGCCTTCAGCCAGCGCGAGCTCGAAGCCGAGCGCTCGCGTTACGGGTACGAGCGCGAGCCCCCGTCGTCGGACCGCCGCGGCTACCCTCCGGGCCGGCACCCCGACGGGCACCGCGGCCCCTACAGGAAAAAGAGCTGGCTCGAGAACCTGGGCGACATCTTCGACTGAGCAGCGCCCAACGCGCCCGCGCTGCGGGACTACGTTGTCTCACCCTGTGGGAGGGGTTGTCTCGCTGGCCATCGGAAAGACGCTTAGTGCTCCTGAGCGACAGCTCCCAAAAATAAGCGCGAAACAGGCTGCCGAATCGGTGTGAAAGAATACCTATAGACATGATAGAAGCGTCGGCCATGCAAAACGACGCCCTTCGCTCCCTGGTAGACCAATTCGTTCAAGACCTGACCGCCGCCATCGAAGGCAACGTCTTGGCCGTCGTCCGCGAGGCGCTGGGAGAGCCCTCGTCGCGAGGGCGCGGAGCCCCCAGC
>JALYWZ010000832.1 GCA_030852505.1 Myxococcota bacterium
CGCGACCGGCCCGGGCGGAACGCTGGGGCTCGGATCGGGCTTGCCGTCGAGTCGGGCCACGACGCGGGCGAAGCGGCGATCGAGCGGCACGCCGTAATCTCGCGCCAGCGCTTGCTTCACCCTCACGAGTGTTGCGGCCTTCTGGACCACCTTGAGGCCGAGCGAGAATTCGAGGTCGCTCTCCGCGTCACTCCCGAGTGGTTCGCTGACCGCGACGACCAGAGCGCCGCCCTCTTCCGACAACGGGAAGAAGCCGTGACGGCGCGCGACGTCCGACGGAACCAGACGCAGTAGACCGTCGCCGGACGGAGGCAGCTCGCCAGCCGGCGCCGCTTCGAGCCCGAGGCTCTCGGCGATGGTTCGCAGCAGCCGCTCCTCGTTCAGGTTCGCGACCTCGAGCAGGTTCGTGATCAGATCACCGCCGTGCAGCGACTGGCGGGCGAGGGCCAGCTCGACGTCCTTGGGAGACGCCACCTCGCGCTTCACGATGTTGGAACTGAGGGTCGGCATTCAGGGGCGGCCCGCCGTCGGCCTGCCTATCATCGCGGGGGCACTCCGGCTGTCAACTTCCAGCGTGTCCGGTCGCGAGGGCCCCGGCCAGCAGCCACTGGGCCGCGCGCAAGTAAATCACGATCCCGAGCACGTCGACGAGCGTGGCGATGAAGGGGTTCGAGCTGGTCGCTGGGTCGAGCCCCAGCCGATTGAGCAGCAGAGGGAGCATTCCGCCCACCACGCAGCCCATCACCACGATGCACAGAATGGTGAAAGCGATCAGGAAGGCGAAGCTCGTCCCGTCGCCGGCGATTGCCACCCGAATCACGCCCAGCCCTCCGAGCATGGCGCCCAGCACCACCCCTTGGATGAACTCGCGCTGGAGCACCCGCCACCAGTCGCGGCTCTGGATGTCGCCGACCGCCAGACCGCGGATCACGAGCGTGGACGACTGCGAGCCCGAGTTGCCTCCTGCCGATACGAGCAGCGGCACGTAGAACGCGAGCTGGGCCACGGCGGCCAGCATGTGATCGAACTGCTTCATGGCGGTGGTCGTGAAGAAGCCACCGACGAACAACACCACCAGCCAGGGCGCGCGCTTCTTCAGGTACTCGCCGATGCCCGCGTCGAAATAACCCTCCTGGATGGGAGCGATGGCGCCCATCTTCTGGACGTCCTCGCCCTGCTCTTCGACGACCACGTCGAGGATGTCGTCGGAGGTGATGACGCCCAGCATCTCTTGCGTCGGCGCGACCACCGGTAGCGTGTGCAAGTCGTACTTGGCCAGCACCTTCGCCACGTCTTCCTGGTCCAGATCGGGCGGGACGCTGATCACGTTGCTGTGCATCACGTCCGTCACCGGATCGGTGGTGGCGGACAGCAGCAGGCTCCTCAGCGTCAGGTAGCCGAGCAGGCGGTGGTTCGAATCGACGACGTAAATCGTCTCGACCGTCTCTGCGTCGCGCGCGCTCTTGCGCACCTCCTCGACGGCCTCGCCGATCGTGAGCTTGGGACCGACGCTGATGTAGTCGGTCGTCATCAGACCGCCGGCGCAGCGCTCGGGCCAGCGGCGCAGCTCGGTGATCTCTTCGGCGGCTTGCGGCGAGATCTTCTCGAGCTCTTCGAGCAGCGGCTCCCCGAGCTTCGGCGGCAGGATGCTGAAGAAGTCGGCGGCGTCGTCGGCGTCCATCTCGCCGGCGATGCGCACGGCCGAGCGCAGCTCCATCTTCGCCGCGAGCACGCCCTGCACCTCTTCGTCGAGGCGCGCGAAGACCTGGGCTGCGTAGTCCGCCGGTAGATGCGTGAGCAGCTCGATCGCGTGCTCCTCGTCGAACTCGCTGACGATGTCGGCGATGTCCTCGGGGTGGATCTCGTCGATCAGCTCCGGCAGCTGGTCCGGACACTCGCGCACGAACGTCGCGAGCTCGGGACCGATCAGCCGCGCCAGCCGCATTCTGGCGCGTTTAGCAGATGCGCGTGGCTCGCGGAAGCGTGGATCTTCGCGCGCGCGATACGAAGGACGAAGCTAGTTCACGAGGAACCACTTGACCCCGGGCTTGATCTCGAGGTGCAGGTGGTCGGCGTGTGCGGGATCGAAGTGCGGGGTGAGCATGTAGTGGAAGATCCGCAGATCGGAGGCCTCGCAGACGATGCTGATCAGCTCCCGGGCCGCGCGGCTCTTGAGCGAGCGCGCGCCACGGCCGCAGGTCTGGGCGCCGATGTGTGCGGGCCACTGGGGACCGACGGCCAACCACTGGCCGTTCTTCTTTTTCATGCCTCCCACGTCGATCGCCATGCCGCCGGGGTGGCGTGACTGAGGCCCATTCGGATCATCGGTTTTGGTCCCGGCCGGGCGGTACATCGTGAAATGGACGATCTCGACGATTCCGTGGCGCGCGAGCAGGGCCGTGAAGTCGTCCAGAGCCAGAGCCAGGCGCGCGTCGAGGATCTCGAACGGAGTCGTCGCCCGCTCGGGCTCGGGTAGCGACGAATGAATCCACACGCCGTTCAGCGGCCCCTTGAGGCGGATCGGCGCGCGGACGCCCGGCATGGGCGGCGTGGCGGGCACGTAGCCGATGCCACGCCGGTCGAGCTCCGCGAACGCCTCGGCGTTGCTGAGGTTCGCGTAGTGGTGCGCCCGCGACGACTCGACGTCCGCGGTGGCCGGGATCTCGAGGTACTTGTTCGACCCGAAAGCCGAGCTGCTCGTCGCGAACGAGCCGGCGAGCAGGAGGATGGAGGCGAAGCGGCGCATGGGCAGGGGTGAGCGTGCTAGCGCCAATCGAAAGAAAGCGCGAGAAACGCGCGCCTCGCCCGGTTCTTTGACGTCTCGTTTCGAGGCGTATTAACAAGCTGGACCATGAGGGACGTGCGCTTTCGATTCGGGATGGCAGCTTCGATCTCGGGGTTCGTGACGGCGATTGCAGGCTCGGCCGCCGCGCAGGGCGCGGTTCCGCCGCCCGTGGAG
>JALYWZ010000833.1 GCA_030852505.1 Myxococcota bacterium
TACTCGCGCGCGAGGAAGCCCGCTTCGAGCCCGATGTCGAAGTGGTCCCACGGCAGGCGCGCCGTGACCGGGATGGTTCCGAGGAAAAGCTCGAGCGGGATCTGGTGGCGTTCGAGCGCTGTCTGCCAGAGCTCGAGCTTCAGCTGATCTTCCCAGGAGTCGAAGCGCGCGCCCGCGAGGTACGCGTCCTCGATCACGGCCGAGAGGCGGCGATCGCCGCGCGCCAGCACACCCTCGAGCACGCTGGTGGTGCTGTCGTGGACGCGCAGATTCAGCCCGCGCACGCGCCGGGCCGCGTCTTTCAGGAGGAATTGCTTGCGTCGCACCTCGCCGATCGGATCCTGCGCGCACCACTGGAACGGCGTGTGCGGCTTCGGCACGTGGACGGAGACGCTGACCGTGACCTTCGGGTTCTTGCCGACGCGCTTGCCGACGCGGAGCGCGTTGGTGCCGACGTCGATGATGCCGAGCACGTCTTCGTCTTCTTCCGTGGGCAGGCCGATGATGAAGTACAGCTTCATCTTGTCGAAGCCGCGCGAGAACACGCGCTCCGCCGTCTCGAGCAGCTGCTCTTCGGTGACGTTCTTGTTGATCACGTCACGCATGCGCTGCGTGCCCGCTTCGGGCGCGAACGTGAGACCGGAGGCGCGCACGCGTCGGAGGTCGTCGAGCAGATCGGGCGCCAGGCCGTAAGCGCGCAGCGAGGCCACGCCGAGGCTCACGCGCTCGGGCGCGGTCTTCTCGACCAGGCGCTTGATCAACGGCGAGATGCAGCTCACGTCCGCCGTAGACAGTGCGGTCAGGCTCACCTCGTCTTGCCCGGACTTTTCGAGCGCGCGCAGCACGGTCGACACGATTTGTTCGGGATCCCGCTCGCGCACGGGCCGGTAGATCATCCCGGCCTGGCAGAAGCGGCAGCCTTCGGTGCAACCGCGGGCGACCTCGATGCTCATGCGGTCGAAGATCGCCTCGGGGCCGCCGACCGGGCCGTCGTCGGGGAAGGGAAATTTGGCCAGATCCTCGAGCAAACGGCGCTCTACCGGGAACGGCACTCCGTCGCGCTTCGGGCCCGTGACGACCTCGAAGCCGTTCACGGGATCGACCGAGCTCTGGTAGAGCGACGGCACGTAGACGCCGCGGATCTGCGACAGCAGGAACAGCCGCTCCTCGCGCGGCAAGCCGCGGCGCTTGGCGTCCGTCCAGGTGAGCGCAATTTCCGTGGCGGCCTCTTCGCCGTCGCCGATCAGGATCGCGTCGAAGAACGCCGCCATCGGCTCGGCGTGGGTCGCGACCGGACCGCCCGCGACCACCAGCGGGTCGTCGTCGCTGCGGTGCTCGGCGCGCAGCGGGATGCCGCCGAGGTCCAGCATGGTGAGCACGTTGGTGTACGTGAGCTCGTACTGGAGAGAGAAGCCGACCATGTCGAAGTCGCAGAGCGGCCGCGAGCTCTCGAGCGAGACCAGGAGCTTGCCGTGCGCCTTGATCTGCTGCTGCATGTCGATCCACGGCGCGTAGGCGCGCTCCGCCAGCGTGCGCGGATCGTCGTTCAGGATCCGATACAGGATCCGGAAGCCCAGGTGGCTCATCCCGATGTCGTAGATGTCGGGGAACGCCAGGCAGACGCGCGCCGAAACCTGCGACCAATCTTTGGTGCGAGCGCCGTGCTCGGCGCCCGTGTAGCGCGTCGGCTTTTCGACCTTATCGAGAAACCGCGCGTAGGGATGTTGGAAGAGCTCCATCGACGGGGCCCGGAGGATAGCGCGGGCCCCCGACTCAGCAATCCGCGCGGCCGGCGCGCCACTTCGGCCCACACTGGCTCCGAAATCTGGCTTTGCTGCGCGGAATGCCGTTACCGCCACACCGTCGCGAAGCTAACGCGGACCGCGACCGAAACCGAAGAAGTCACCGGCGATCAACGCGGGGATCTTCAGACCGAGCGTGACGCCGTACTCGTTTCCGGCGCTCTGCTCGTCCGAGAGCGCGATCGTGATGCGACCGGCGACGTGAACGATGCCGATCAGCGAGAAGTACGGACCGAGCGTGACCCCGTGGGTCGGCTCGATGCCGGCGAACGCGCCGCGATAGGAGTACATCAGCTCGAGGCCGCCGAAGACCAACGCGAGCTCGCCGCCGCCGTTGAACCGCAGATGGCCCTGGCCGTCGCTCGAGTAGTGCTGGAGCTGCAAGACGGGTCCCACCGCAGGCCCTACGTCTCCTTGCAAGTACTGGATCAGCGACAGCTCCGCGCCGTGTCCCGTCGCCGGGTGCGGACCGCCGACGAACGTCAGAATGTAACCACCCGACAGGAACGTCGCGGGCGTCGCCGGCGGGAGGTGGACGGAGCGAGCGTGCGCGAGACCTGCCTCGTGTCCCCCTGGGGGCGTGGGCCGCGGTGCGAGGACGAAATGCTGCTGCGGCTCGGCGGGGACTTCAGGCATCGACTGGGATCAGACCCAGTCTAGTCGCAGCGCGTGTCCATGGCGATGGCCGAGCTCAACTGCTGTTCCCCGAGGTTGAAGCCGCAGTTCATCGAGCCCTGGTCGCCCCAGATGTTGCACACGAAATCGTACTCCGAAGGAGCCTTCATGTGACAGCTGGCGCAGGTCTGGTTCATGGTCGTGATCTCGGTCGTGCCCCGCTGCGCGATGGTCGTGGTCGTCCCGCTGATCGTGAGCAGGAAGAACTCCCAATCTTTGGTTTCGGGCGAGAAACCCGGCTTGCGCTTGACCATCGCCTCGGTGGGGAAATGCTGGATGATGGTTCCGACGGGATAAACACCGCCGCTCGTGCTCTTGGCCACGGCGACTGCCTCGCTCGTCTTGCCGAGCTTGTTGGTAATGTGGAAACCCGAGACCTTCTCCCATTTGGAGATGCACTCGAAGTCCGTGGGCTTCGGGTCGAAGTCGTCCGCGCTGCTCACGGCGCCACCGCTGCCGCCGCCCGCGCCACCGCCGCCG
>JALYWZ010000199.1 GCA_030852505.1 Myxococcota bacterium
CCCTCGAGGCGTGTCGGGCCGCGGGCATCGACGTGACGGCCGCCTTCGCCCGGTTTCACATGGCCGAGGTCGGAGAGCTGACGGCTCGGGGCGGGCTCGCCGCGTGGCTCCAGCGCGTGCGCGGCGCCACGAGCGTCAGCGACCTCTCGAAGCGCAGTGGATTTTCGAGGCACCAGGTGGCGCGCTGGCTCGGCAACGAGGCGCGCCCGCGCTTGCCTGAGTTCTTGCAGCTCGTCGAGGCGATCACGGGCCGTATCTCCGATCTGGTCGCGGAGCTCGTGCCGATCGAGCTCGTGCCGTGCCTGCTCGAGCTGCACACGCGGCGCGACGCGGCTCGCCGCCTGGCCTACGAGGAGCCGTGGACGGAGGCGATCCTGCGCGTGCTCGAGATCCGCGAGTACCAGGCGTTGCCCGAGCACGCGCCCGGGTTCATCAGCGCGTACCTCGGCATCGAGCCCGAGATCGAAACGCGCTGTCTCGAGAAGCTGCTCGATGCGGGCGTGATCCGCCGGGACGGCGCGCACTACCGTAGCGTCGGCTCGCTCAACGTCGACACGCGTTCCGCCTCGGCGCTCAAGGCGCACTGGACGCGGAGCGCGCTCTCCCGCGTCGAAGAGCCGGGCAAGGACGACCTGTTCAGCTACAACGTGTTTTCGGCTTCCGAGGCCGATCTCCGCCGGATCCGCGAGCTCTTGCGCGCGACCTACCGCGAGATCCGCGCGCTGGTTGCGGTCACGCCGGCCGACGAGCGCGTGGCGCTGATCAACATCCAGTTCATGCATTGGCCGCGCGACGCCGAAGCCGTGGAGCGCTGAGCTACGGCGTCCCGGGCGCGATCGCGAAGCAACCGAAGGCGTCGGGCTCCGACAGGGCCGTGCTGCCGAGCTCGGCGCTGATGCGCTGGAAGTGGCGGTAGAAGCGCTCGCGGTCGTACGCGCCGTAGCGTCCGTCGAGCACGTGCGGCTCGTGCGTGCCGATTTCGATCCGATACGGGCACAGAGAGAAGCGCCGCGTGCCGTCTTCCTCGAAGATCATCCGCGCCAGCATCCCGTAGCGCGTCCAGGGGTAGCCGCGGCGCGAGCCGAACACGAAGTTGCCGAGGCTGTGGAAGGCAGGGCGTCCGCCGAACCAGCGCACGCCGTGCACGACGTGCGGGTGGTGACCGAAGAGCGCGTCGGGTCCGGCGTCCATCGCGCGGTTCACGAAGTTTTTGACCATGGCGCCCGGCGCGTTCACGTATTCCGCGCCGCCGTGGAAGCTCAGGAACACGAGGTCGTTCGCCTCGCGTGCTGCGCGCAGCCGCTCGCTCACGCGCTTGGCGTCGGCCCAGGCCACGTGCTCGCGTCCCGGATGCTTCGCGAGCTCGCCGTAGTTCCAGATCTGCGTCACCGAGAACAACGCGATCCGGTAGCCCTTGACCTCGAGCTCCACGGGGCGCTCGGCGTCGTCGCGCGTGACGCCGGTGCCCGCGTGAGCGACGCCGCTGCGATCGAGGTGCACGAGCGTCTCGAGCAGCGCCGCCTTGCCGTAGTCCCAGGAGTGGTTGTTGGCGGTCGACACGACGTGGATGCCGGAGGCCGACAAGATCTCGGCGCCGGCGGGCGGCCCCGCGAACACCAGTCGGTCGTACGGCGATTGCGTCTCGCCGCCCTGATCGGTGAGCTGCGACTCGAGGTTTACGATTCGGAGGTCGGCGTCCGCCCAAAGCGGCTCGATGCCGCGGAACGGACGGTAGCCGGCGTCGGCCAGCGCGCTTTGCCCCGCTTCGCGCCCGAAGCTGACGTCACCCCCCGCCACCACCACCAGGCGCTGCCGCGGCGCTGAAGATCCGGCGGGTTTCGCTGGATCCGGCAGGGCATCGGGCGCGGGGTCGGGATTGGCGACCGGCGATTCACGCGCGGACGCCGTGCCGACCAGGGCTCCCGCCAGCGCGAGCAATCTGCCGACGATGCGAAGTGCCGTCACGCCACCACTCGGGAGAGCATAGTCTTTTCCCGAGGCTTCGCGAAATCCGCGCGGCGTCTCTCGACAGCATGTCGCTGCTTCGCTAACAAAGTCGTGTGAAAATCGCTGTCATTGGAACCGGTTACGTGGGGTTGGTCGCGGGCGCATGCTTTGCCGATTCCGGCACGAGCGTGGTGTGCGTCGATAAGGACGAACAGAAGCTCGAAAAGCTCAAGGCCGGCGACGTTCCGTTCTTCGAGCCGCGATTGGCGGAGCTCGTGCAAAGGAACTGGCCCGACCGGCTCACGTTCAGCTCCAACCTCGCCGAGTCGATCGAGGGACGCGACGTGGTGTTCGTGGCCGTCGGCACTCCGCCGCAGGAGGACGGCTCGGCGGATCTCTCGCACGTGCTGACCGTGGCCGAGCAGGTCGCGAAGGCCGCCAAGCACGACCTGGTGCTCGTGATGAAGAGCACCGTCCCGGTCGGTACCAACGAGCGCGTGACCGAGGTCGTGAACAAGCACTCCAAGTTCAAGATCAGCGTCGTGTCGAACCCCGAGTTCTTGAAAGAGGGCGACGCGGTCAACGACTTCTTCAAGCCCGATCGGATCGTGGTCGGCACCAACGACGACCGCGCTTACGAGCTTCTGGCGCGGCTCTACGCGCCGTACAACCGGCAGCGGAACCGCCTCCAGCGCATGGCGCCGAAGAGCGCCGAGATCGTCAAGTATGCCTCCAACGCGCTGCTCGCCGTGAAGATCTCGTTCATGAACGAGGTCGCTCGCCTGTGCGACGTGGCCGGCGCCGACGTCGAGCACGTGCGCGTCGCGGTCGGCTCCGACGAGCGCATTGGCATGCAGTTCCTCTATCCGGGCCTCGGCTTCGGCGGCAGCTGCTTCCCGAAAGATTTGCGTGCGCTGGTTCGCACCGGCGAAGAGGTGGGCGTGAAGATGGAGCTCTCCGCCGCGGCCGTGCGCGCCAACTACGTGCCCGTCCAGACCCTGGTCGAGCACATGCAGAAGGATCTCGACGGGCTCTCCGGCAAGCTGATCGCGGTCTGGGGCATCGCCTTCAAGCCGCGCACCGACGACGTGCGCGAGGCGCCGGCCATCGCCCTGATGGAGCAGCTCATCAAGCGCGGCGCCCAGGTGCGCGCGACCGACCCCCAGGCCATGGTCACCGGCCTCGAGAGCATGAAGAGGCTCGGGATCGCCGACAAGGTCGAGCTCTTCAAGAACGAGTACGACGCCGTCAAGGGCGCCGACGCGCTGGTGATCGCGACCGAATGGAACGAGTACCGAAACCCGGATCTCGTTCGCGTCCGCCAGAACCTCAAGGGCCGCCACGTCTTCGACGGCCGCAACGCCCTGGTCCCCGGAGCCGTCGCCGATGCCGGCCTCATTTACCGCGGCATGGGCCGTCCCCGCATGGGCGCCTGACGGGCACTGCCCTCAGCACGGCTGAGTAACGGCTCTCACTGGCAAGACTTTGTGAGTTTTTGTCGCCAAGGCGCAAAGGGGCGCCAAGAGTCGCCAAGGATTTTTTGGGGGGGCGTTGCGCGCAGCACGGCTTAGTAGCGGCTGTGCGATGAGTTGTTTGCCGCGCAGAGCCCAACGAGGGGCAGGGTCGTTACATCGCGCGCGGCGAGTTGCATCGCTCCCTAAAAATCCCTTCCGATCTTCGCCCCTTCCCGTCTTCTTGTTGCATCCAGCGGACCGCGGTCTGCTGTGGCGTCGGGAAGCCGGGGCGTCAGGCGCGGCGGCTCTTGATGCCGAGGACACGCAAGGGTTCGGCGGAGGTGGTGAATTCGAGGACGTCGCCGAGGCGCACGGGGACCTGGCGGTGGGGGCCGTCGAGCCAGAGCGCGGCCTCGTCCATGTTGCTGCGGGCGATGACTTTTTCGCCGGGAGCGATCAGGCGGCGCGTGAGGCGGTAGGGCGTGCCTGCGGGGACGTACGGCTCGCGCACGACGAGCTGGAGCTTTTTGGACGATAGCGGTTGGACGCGGCCGCCCGCCGAGCGTTGGGCGGCGGTCGAGCCTGCGGCGGGGCCGATCCAGAAGCCGCTCGAGCGTTGTTCTTCGGAGTGGCTGCTGAGCTGCACCACGTAGCGCGAGGTGGCGGCGGGCGAGACATGCGCGAACAGCGCATCGTTCAGGATCCGCGACGCGCGCACGCGGCCCGCCACACTCACCTGCATGCGCGTGAGCGTCACGCCAGCGAGCTTGCCTTCGAGCGCTTGGGTCACGAGCGCGGCGAACGTGCTGCGCTTCGCCGCGCAGAAGAAGCCGACGCTGTGGCGCGGCGCGCTGTTCACGCCGAGGATCGGCACGGCGTCCAGGTTGTTCGAGGCGGCGAGCAACGTGCCGTCGCCACCGACGGCGACCACCAGCGCTGCGTCCGAGGCGTCGAACTGCGCGTGCGCGCGGCGGACCAGGTGGACGTGGACACCGAGCCGGGTGAGGACTCGCTCCACGGTCTCGACAGTCTTCTGATGCTCGCGGTGGCCCTCGACCCAGCTGCGGACGCTCGGGTCCTTGCGCTTCACGAGCAGCTGGGCGCGGGGGTCGCGCTCTTCTTCCACGAAGCGCCCGTACGCCGTGCGCTTCTCGACCACGATCACCCGCGTTTTCACGGTAAAATCTCCCGTAAGCGGCGCAGCGCGAGCTCCGTCTTTTCGTCGATGATCTCGCCACTGCGGCAGAGCGCGAGCGCATCGTCGAGCCGGAGTGCGTGGACGACGCCGAAGGCCTCGAGCGGTGAACCGTCGAGGCCCGGCTCGGCGCGGGTGTTCGGGTCTACCTCGACCGCGAAGAAGAAGTGCCGCTCGGCGATGAAGCCCGGCGCCGGGAAAGCGCTCGGCCCGAGCTCCACGAGCTTTTCAGGCGCCACGTCGAAGCCGAGCTCTTCGTGGAGCTCGCGCGCGGCCCCGCGGCGTACTCCCTCGAGCGATTGCTCGCCGGGCTCGACGAGGCCCGCGGGCAGCTCCCAGATGCTGCCGCGCGGATCGGTCGCGGCGGAAGGCGAGCGCGCTGGGTCTCGGAACACCACCGGAGGGCGCAGCGCCGAACGCAGGTACACCCAGCGCCCGCTGCCCGGCTCCGCAAAGTGCGCCGCGATCACCACCGCATCGACCGCGCGGCGGTCGACCTCGTCGTACAGGAACGGCGCGCTCTGCGTCCCGTCCGGGTACGTGGCGCGCAGCCTTCGCCGCACGAGCCGTAGAAATCCGGGCGGCTGAGGCGGAGACACGTCCTCGAGCTGCTCGAGCTCGATGGCCGGAACGGGGGGGAGGAGAGTGGACAAAGGCGGCGAGGACGTCATCGTGGCGCTGCGCGCGGCGAGCGTAGCTGACGTGTCGCTCCGGCGACGTCGAAATTAGCGGATCCCGGGCAGAGCCGGCTTGCCGGCCTCGGCGCACGAGGGTACACGGGGCCGTATTCGAGGTGCACGGATGCGGCGCAGTTTGACGTGGCTTGCTTTGGTGGTCGTGACTGCCGGTCCCGCCTATGCCGGCGACGACCGCCCGGCGAAGAAGGCGCCGGCGGCGCCCGTACTCGCGAAGCTCGATCTGAAGAAGCTCGCGCAGGTGCTCGAGAACGGCAGCGAGGGCGAGATCCTCTCGGCGCTGTCCGAGCTCAGCGCACAGGGGCCAGCCGCCGCGGGCGCAGCGCCGCTCGTCAACGGCCTGCTCGTGCGCGGCTCGAGCGTCAAGGTGGTGATCGCCGCGCTCGACGCCGTGGCCGCGTTCGGCACCGAGAGCTCGAGCGAACCGGTGGCGCCTTACGTGCAGCATCGCCGCCCCGAAATCCGCCAGACCGCTGCGCGCACGCTGGTGCGCACCAAGGGGCCGAGCGCGGTGCGCGCGCTGCGCCGCGGCTTGAAGAACCCCGACCCCGAGGTGCGTCGGACCGCCGCCGCCGGCCTCGGCGCGCTGAACGCGACGGAAGCCGTGGACGACCTGTTCGATTCGCTCGGCGACGAGACCGGGACCGCCCCCAAGTCGATCGCGACGCTGTGTAACCCTGCGCAGTGCGATCGGCTGATGGGCTACGTGGGGAAGCTGCCGTTCGAGTTCCTCGAGCCCTGCTTCGTCACGCTGATCTTGCGCCCGTCGGGCGTGCCGGACATCAACAAGCTTCGCTACATCGATCGCCTGCGCAAGCTCGCGACCAAGAGTGCGAGCAACGTGCTCCAGACCGCGCTCGCGGACTTGCCCGAGAACGCCAACCCCAAGCTGAAAGAAGCCCTCGAGACCGCGCTCAAGGGACGCCCGGTCAAGCTCGAGGAAGGGAAGTGATGATGCGCCGTCTGCTCTGGCTCCTCGCACCGCTGTGGTCGATCGCGTGCGCCAGCACCCCGGTCGGCCCCGCCTTCAACACCGAATGGCAGAACGATCAGGGCGCGTCGATCATCGAGGTCGAGCGCCAGCTGCGCGGCACTCCGCCGCCCCCCGCCTTCGACGTCGTGGTCGGTCTCACGGCAGACGGGATCGTCGGCCTGCCGCTCGACGGCGGCCAGCGCTGGTCCTACCCGAAGACCTCGGATTCGCCGCCGGTGATCGCCGGTGAGCTCGTGTTGTTCTCGTCGAACGGCGAGCTCTACGCGCTCGACGCCAAGAGCGGCAAGCTGCTGTGGGAAATCGGGATCCCGGGTCACCGCCTGCGCGGCGCCGGCGACGACGGCAAGCTCACGGTCGCCTCCCTCGGTACGCTCGAGCCGGGAGAGGACTGGCTCGTCACGGTAGACCGCTCGGGGAGCGTCAAGGAGAAGCTGTCTTCGGAGAAGCCGCTCGGTCGCCCCGCGGCGCGCGGCGGTCTCGCGTTCGTGCCGTGGTCGGGCCAGTACGTGTCGGTGATCGACATGAACACCGGCGCCGAGCGCGGTCGGCTGCTCACGCGCGAGCTCGTGAGCCACGCGCTCACGGTCGGCGGCGAGATTTACTTCGGCGAAAAGGGCGTGCTCCACCTGGACGAGCGGATCCGTTACGCGAGCACCCAGCAAGCCAACCGCGCGAGCTTTGCCGAGCGCGAGCTGCCCGGGAAGCCCAAGTGGCTGGAGCCGGGCGAGCGCCTGCCGGAGCTCGACATGGGCGCCCGCGCCAAGACGCGCATCTATGCGACCCCGAAGTTCAGCGAGAAGACGCGCTTCGCGTCGGATCGCTTCATCTCGACCTACTTCCAGGCGCTGATGGCCTTCGACGCCGGCAGCGGCGAGCTGTCGTGGGCGCGCGCGGTGCCTGCCGACATCCTCGGCGCCGACGCGGCGTCCTCGGGCTTCGTGGTCTGCCTGATCAACGGCAAGGTGTTGCGCTTCGACGCCGAGGGCGGCGACGCGGGCAGCCTGGACCTCGGAACGCAGCTGCGCGGCTGCGTGGTCGAGGCCGGCACCTTGGACATCCCCAAGGGTGAAGCGCTGCCTGCCAAGGCCGCGCAGCTGTCGACCGCGATCACCACCCTGGGTCCGGACATGGCCACGGCGCAGCTGTTCATGCTCGCCGAGCTCGGCAAGCTCGAAGACGCGAGCGTGACCAAGACGCTGATCGACGTGTCGATGAGCTCGCGCATGGCGCCGAGCGTGCGTAACGAGGCACGGCGGCTGCTCGCCAGCCGCAAGAGCGGCGCCGAGTTCATGCTCGCGGCGCTCGAAGCGCCGTTCGACTTCATGTCGCCGAACCAGCTGCCGGCGCCGGTCGGCCCGCTCGCGGACGCGCTGGCCGCGATGGGCGAGCGCCGCGCGGCGCCGCTGCTCGCCAAGCACCTGAACGATCCCGCCAACGACATGGCCGACGTGGAACGCGCTGCGGTAGCGCTCGGCACGCTCGCCACGCCCTCGGAGTACGACGAGCTGCGTACCTTCTTCGCGCTTTATCGCG
>JALYWZ010000200.1 GCA_030852505.1 Myxococcota bacterium
GCTCGCGCCCTCGCACGACGCGGAGACGCCGACAGCGTGGCTGCTTACTTCGAGGCCGAAGACGCGGTCGACGACCTGGTGCGAGCGGCGCCGTTCGGGCAAGGCCAGCAGCTCACCGCCCTCCAGGCTCAGGAGAGCTCGCAGGAGCTGTTGTCGTTGCTCCTCCAGCGAGAGCGTGTCGCAGACGCCTACGCGCTCACGGTTCGAGCAGCGCGTCGGACCTGGGCCGCAAACTTCAGGGCCGGTCGCATCGCGGCGCTGCACGGCCCGCAAAAGGCGCGCTGGGATCGCGCCGTCGCCGAATACCTGACGCGGCGGCAGGCGCTGGAACGAGCCGCCCGAGACGATTGGAGGCTGTCGAGCGAGGGCCTTCTGCACACGCGACTGTCGCGGGCGCTCGAGCTCCAGCGCCTCGAAAATGCGCTCGCCGAAGCGTACTCGCTGCTCGCGGAAGAGCCGGTCGAAGAGCTCCCGCGCCCGAGCCAGGACGCGGAGCTCACGCTCGCACGCGGCAGCGACGGCTGGTTCGCGTTTCTAAGTCGCGGCGACGACACCCCGAGGGTCGAGCGGCTCTCCGACGTCGCGCGCGACCTCGGCGCCGCGCTCGAGCGCTTCGAGCGCGAGAAGCTGCTGGATGTGCCGCTGCTCCGCGTGGTCGTACCGCCGGAGCTGTCGACGCTCGACGTCCATGCGCTCGAGGTCGGCGGGCAGCCGCTGATCGCGCGTGTTCCCGTCGCCTACAGCTTCGAGCCGGGTCGTGCGCAGCCGTCGTCGCCGCATGCACGAGCTCGGGGCCCGCTCGTGCTCGGCAATCCGAACGACGACTTGCCCTGGGCCTTGGCCGAAGCGCAACGGCTCTCGCAGCGCCTCACCGGCGCGGTGTCCCTGTTCGGCGGACGCGTGAGCCGGGCAAGCGTCGAGAGCTACCTGCCAACCGCGAGCTTGCTGCATTTCGCCGGACACGCGAGCTCGGGCGGTCTCGACGGCCTGGACGGCGCGCTCCACCTTGCCGGCGGACAGCGCCTCTCGTTCGGCGACGTGTTCGCGCTGCGCGGCGTTCCCGAGCTCGTGGTGCTCTCTGCTTGCACGAGTAGCGTTTCTCACGGCTCCGGCGCGGGGCTCGGCATCGGCCAGGCTTTCGTCGCAGCCGGCTCGCGCGCGGTCGTCGGCTCGAGCCGCGACGTGTCGGACCGGCTCGCTCGCGACTTCACCCAGCGGTTCTACGACGCGCTGCTCGGCGCAAGCTCGAGAGCAGTGTTACCGCGCGACCACTACGCTTGGGCGAGCGCATTTCGAGTCGCTAGTATGAAAGTGATGAGTGAAGATCCGGGCGCCGACTGGGCGAGTCTGCGGCTGCTCGTCCCCTGAAACCGCGTGTAATCGACGCACTCGCAGAAAGCTGGTCAGGTCGAACAAGCTGGCGGCGAACACACCATCGCTCGCCGCACATCTACCGAGGAGAGGCCATGATCTGCCGTCGTCGCAACACTGCATCCGTGATTCTCGTCAGCGTTGCCCTGGGCTGTTCGAGCCAGGACCCGCTCGAAAGCTCCGGCAGCGCGGAGCTCGGAGCCACGACAACACCGAAGGTGCTCGAATGTCCGAAGACCAACGTCTTGCTGCGCGTCCCCTACACCACGGCGTGCGCGGAAGAGTATCCCGGCCACGATGGCTCCTGGATTGGCGGTGCGGTGACCCGAGCGCAAGAAGGCGTGGAAGCTCCGCGCCCGCGCTTCTGTAGCTACTACTGGGACGCGCCGCGGATCCAACCGGATACCAGCGTCTTGCCGGGCGAAGAAGGCCGGGCCTGGCAGTGGGATTGCGCGCGCGTCGGCGCCCACGGCGCCCGCGAGGACATGTATGCGGCTCTGTCTGCCCACGGCAAGCACCTGCTCGGGGACGGCTTCAAGTGGACGACGAACACGGAAAAACCGGTGCGCGTGGCGGTGATCGACACCGCCGCTGGCACGTGGAGCGACCGCGACAACAACCCGCACGGCAAGGCCGTCGGCACCCTGGTACGCGACACCGCGTGCCTCGACCCAACGAGCTGCAAGGTCCAGGTCGAGAATTACCTCGGACTGCCGCTGATCCGCGTGATGAACACCCCGGGTCGGGTCGTGATCCGTCAGGATTTGGTGCGGGGCGGCGCCTTCGGCTCGCATGGCGATCTCGCTCGAGCCATCGTCCGAGCGGTCGCCGACAACCCCACCCCGAACGAGCCGACTCCAACCGTGATCAACCTGAGCGTCGCTTACGACAGCGACGAGCTGCTCGCGACCGGCGAGCCCGACCCGAACGACTTCGAGAACGCCGTCGTGCTCGAGGCGCTGGAGTACGCGCGCTGCCACGACGCGCTGATCCTCGCGGCCGCGGGCAACGGGCGTGTGCCGGCGATCGACGAGCAAAAGCCAGCGCTGCCGGCGCGTTGGACAGGGCGGCGGGCCCTGGACGCCGCGACGTGCAGCGCTCGCTACAACGTGACCCCGGCCGTGAGCGGCGGCCCGCTGCTCTACGCGGTGAGCGGCGTGGACTTCGCGGCCAAGCCGCTCCTGAACACGCGCGGAGCAGGGCAATCCATGCTCACTGCGCTCGGCTTCGCCGTGGTCCGTGAAGACCCCGACGGAGGCTTCACGCGCATCCTCTCGGGGAGCTCGATGGCCACGGCCACCGTCAGCGGCCTCGCAGCCGCGCTCTGGAGCCACGCACCCGCTGGAACGACGGGGGACGCAATCATCCGCGAGCTCTACGACGTGAGCGAAGGGATCGCGGCGGCCGCGGATTTCGCCCCGTATCAACCTTCCAACACGAAGTTCTTCAACTCCGCGCGCCGTCTCACGCGCTGCTCGATCGCCAACAGCAGCTTCGGCGTCGCCCAATGCACGGCCGTAGCCCCCGTCACGACGGTGCCGGACAGCGTGGTGCCGGATCTGCCGGAGGATGCTGTCGATGGCACGAAGGTCGACGATTACGCTCCGGAACCCGGGATCTACCCGCTGGACTTCCCGTGGCTCCGCCCCCAGCCCGAGGGCGAGCCCGGCTGCACGTCGTGCAGCATCAAGCTCGCGCTGAACCGCATCGACCTGATCCTTCGTTCGGGCTTCAGCGTGAAGAGCAACACGCTCCGGCTACTGGCCAAGAAGTCGAACGTGGCCGGCATCGCCAGCCTGACCTCTGGTGAAACGCTCGACGTCGTCGCCGACTTCGCGACCGAGTCGGCCCCTTACACGGTGGACCTCAGCCCCGCCGAGCTCGGCACGACCACCGCTGCGGAGCTCTCCTATCAAATCCTCGTGGATGGCGTGACCGTGGATCTGAGCGAATCGGTGCTGCTGGAACCGTAGGGCGGGAAGGCGCCTACCGCTCAGGCCGCTGCTCTCTCGCAAGCTCGAGCGACCAATTCCGACAGCAGCGGCGAGACGATCTCGCGGTGCACGCGCGCCGCGATGGTCGTCAGGTGAGCCTCCGGCAACAAGCCGTGCTCGGCCCGGCGTCGCTGGGCGTGGCTCAGCTCGGCACCGCCCTGAACCTCGGGGAGACTGCCGCGGAGCTCGTCGAGCACCGCGGCAGAAAGCGTCGGATCGACCTCGAGCGCCCAGCGCACGAAGCGGAACGAGAGCTGCGCGTGCTCCCACTCGTCGCGACGAATGCGCTGGAGGGCGGCTCTCACTTCGGGGTCCCGAGCATGCTCGAACGCCTCCGCCGCTTGCACGGCCGCCACCGTTTCGCCCACGCACCCTTCACGCACCGCCGCCCGCACCGCGTCCGCCAGCGTCAAGTGCTCGAGACAGCCGCCCACGTCCAGCGCTCCGGGCCCGACTCGCTCACCGCCGTAACGAGAGGCCAGCGCGAAGCACGCCTGCGCATGTTGGAGCTCCTCGCCCATCGCACGCTGCGCGCCCAGAACCAGCTCGAGCGGTGCCCCGAAATGCATCAGCTCGAGCAGAAAGCGCGCGAACGCCGCCACTGAAGCGTGCTCCAGCAACGCGGCGCGCGAGAAGTAGTCGCGAAGCGCGAGGCGATCCGAGGCGGACAGCTCGCTGTCGAGCGCGGCAATCACCTCGCCCGCCCAGTCTCCAGCTCCACTCGACGAGGCGCTCGCTGTCCGCACCTCTCCGTCGATCCAGAATGGCCTACCGGGGGTGGCGCAGGGCATCTGCCTGCAGCGGTGCGCGCCGGTCGCGTCGGAGACGCACATTTCCGAGGCGCTGCGGTCACAGTCCGCGTTGTGCTGGCACGTATCCTCGGCAGTTTGGCATTCGAAGCGCGTGACATCGCAAAGATTGGTGGTCGGATCCTGGAAGGCTCGACACTCGAAGCCGTCCTCGCAGTCGGCGTCGGTGCGGCACGTGGCGGGTGAGCAGGTTCCGGCCACGCCAAAGCACAGGCAGACGCCTCCGCCGGCACAGTCCGCGTCGGTTTTGCAGCCGTAAGAGCAACCGCACGTCAGCGTTTGAGGCTGTGGTGCACAAGTACCGTACAGCCCGTCCGAACAATCGGCATCGGTCTGACAAGTCCTGTGCTCGGCGTCCTCTGCCGGGCATGCGTCGTCCTCTCGCGGTAGCCGGATCGCGCATTCTTCGGCCGACACGCGGTGACCGCCTCCATTCGCGCACGTCTCGTAGCCCGTCGGGTTGCCCTCGGGGTCCAAGACCGGCTGCGGATCCTCGCAAGGCCGCGCGACCGCGCTCGTCCCTCCGGTTGCGCTCACTCCACCCGAAGCAGTACCGCCGGTAACGGTTTTCCCGCCCGTCGCCGCGCCCCCGGTGTTCGTCTTGCCTCCGCTACCCGCTCCCTCGTCGTCCTCGTTCGACTTCGTGTCCCCGCCGCACCCCTGCATCCCCAAGCTCGCGGCCAACGCGAGCGTCAGCGCCGGAAACGAAACCAACGTCTTCATGTTCGCTCCTTCAGCAAGCAGCATGCCACCAGAGCCATCGATACTCGAGGCCCGATCGCGCCCGATCTGCGCCAATTTGTGCCACGCGCCAGCGTACGACCGATGCGTGGGTCCGAGTGGTCCGGGTTCGTGTTCCTGGTGAGCGCGGTGCTTGGTTGCGGCGCGCAGCGCGCCCTCAGCCGACGATGCAGTCGATGAGGACGCAATGATGCACCCCGGCCGCGTCGCCGATGCACGTCGGCGTCGGTAGCTGGCAATCGTCGTCCCCGTTACAGCGGTCGACCGGCGTCTGGCACTCGAAGCGCTGCGCCCCACACAGCGGCGTGGTCGGATCCTGGAACGCGCGGCATTGGTAGCCCGCTTCGCAATCTGCATCGGTGCGACAAGTGGCAGGAGCGCAGTAACCCATCGACTCGCTACAAATGCAGACGCCGCCGTCGTCGCAATCGCTGTCCGTCTGGCAGCCGTATCTGCACGCGCAGAAGCCTCCGCGCTGGGGTCCGCACTCCCCGTACGGTTGCTCCACGCAATCGGCGTCGGTCTGACACAGATTGTCTAGCGGATTCCCGTCGCAGGGCTCTTCGCGCGCCACTCGAATCGTGCACTCCTCGACGGAGACGCGATGATTGCCGCCCGCGATGCAGTCCTCGACTCCCGTGGCTTCACCGTGGCTGTTCGTGTGCGGCCGCGGCAACTCGCAGAGCCTACTTCCGGTGCCCTTGCCACCGTACGAGAGCGCGCCCGACGAGCCCTTACCGCTACCGTCACCCGACGGCGAGCCCCCGCTCGGCTCGCTGCCACCGGTTTCAGCGCGACCGCCAGTTTCGCTGCGACCGCCGGTCGAGGCCAGGGTGCCGCCGGTCCCGGGCCGTCCGCCGCTGCCCGTGCTCGGTGCGTCCGCCTTCTGCTTTTCGGTGACCCCGCCGCACGCCTGCAACGCGAGGCTCGCTGCCAGCGCCGTAGTCCAGCCCCAGAACGAAACCGCGCTGCCCATGCCGGGAGTGTACCAGGCCGCTCGACCAACGGGCCTCTGCTAGAGTGTCGTCGTGCCTTCGGATCCCAAGACCCGCGCCGCGCTTCGACTGCGGGAGGCGTCGAAATGGCCGATACGCAGCCACAACTTGGGAGAAGAGCCGCTGCGGGACGCACTCGACACTTCTACGGTGGACGAACGCATCGCCATGATGTGGCCGCTCGCCAAGGAAGGCTGGTCAGTCGCCGGAAAGCCGATGCCGACCTATGCTCGCGCCACCATGCCGGGGGCGTTGCTACGACGCGACGACTGACTTCAATGGACGTCAACGAAGACTTCGTCGACATCGCTCGCGCTTTCCTGGATACTCATGTCGAGTTCGTGATCGTCGGCGCCTACGCACTCGCGGCGCACGGGTTCCCCCGGATGACGGGCGACATCGACTTCCTGGTGCGGCCATCCTCCGAGAACGCAGCGCGGGTGTTTCGCGCTCTCGCAGACTTCGGTGCTCCAGTCAGCGCGCACGGCGTGACCGCGCAGGACTTCGCGGTCGAGGGCAAGGTCTACCAGCTCGGCCTGCCGCCTCGACGCATCGACATCCTCACGTCCATCTCTGGGGTCTCCTTCGATGAAGCGATCGCGGAGGCGATCGAAGGCCACTTGGGTCCCGTAAAAGTCAGCTTCATCGGCAAGGCGGCCATGGCCCGAAACAAGCTCGCGTCCGGGCGTCCCAAAGACCTGGTAGACGCCGCGCTGTTGTTGGACCGCGATTAGCGCTCCGCCGCTCTGTAGGCGAAAGCTTGGGTCACGTCAGGACCGCGCCACCACCCGCGAACTCCTGACATGACCCAAACCAACCGTCCGTTTCAGTCGACTCTCTTCAGCAGCAGCATTTTACTCGCGCAGCTCCTCGGCTCCGCCGCGCCCGCCTTCGCTCAAACCCGGTTCGTCCAGGACGAACACGACAGCGTCCGGCGCGCGGTCGATTTCCTCAAAGCCAACCCGCAGTCCCAGCAACACGGCGCGGACGCGCGGTTGTTGCAGCAAGCGGAGGCCGCCCTCGCAGCCAAGAACCTGACTCCGCTCGCCAGCACCAAGGGCAACCGCGTCAACCTCGGCGCGAAGGTGATCGAGCTTCAATCAGCGTATCAAAGCCTGGCCGAGCTCGGCTCTTCCCTACGTCTGCAAGCCGACCGCAAGAACCTCGAGAAGCACTACCGGCTCGCGCACTGGGTCGCGAGCGCGAACGTGAAGGTCCAGTACCCAGACCCCGTGCAGCTGCCCACGATGAGCACCCAGGCGATTCGAGTCGAGCTCGATCAGCTGATCCACGACGCGACGCTGAACAGCGTTTACCATCACTTGTTCGGCGTGACCGTTCCCCCGAGCGCCGCTGCCTGCGCCCTCGAAAAAGGCTACGAAATGGGCACGGACGGCCTCAACGGCACCTGCGGGAGCTACGCCGCGAACGGCATCATGCGCACGCTCGATTTCCCGCTCAAGAACGACCTCACGTGCGTCCGCGATCAGGGCCGGCGCGGCACTTGCGTCGCGTTCGGCTCCACCGCGGCGATCGAGTCTGCCGTGCACGTCTTCAACGGCAACAAGGTCAACCTCTCCGAGCAGCACGCCTACTGGTACGGCGAAACCACGGTCGGCTTCAACGGCCGCTACACGGACGGCCTCAACACCGCCGACTTCCTACAAGAGCTCGACAGCTCCGGCTACGAGCTCCCGCGAGAGAAGATCTGGAACTACAATCCGTCCTTGCTGCGCGGCGCCCAGGTCGGCAACGTCTACCCGGGCTCCTGCACCGGCTACTTCGGCGAGGAGTGCACCGACTACGCCTTCCAGAGCGACGAGATCGTGGTCGGCGGTGTGTTCACGCATCCGAACCCGATGCCCAACGCGGCCGCTTTCGGCCTGTCCG
>JALYWZ010000834.1 GCA_030852505.1 Myxococcota bacterium
GCGCCGAGGTGATCGCGGAGCAGCGCTGCAACCACGAGCTCGGCGCGCTCGTGGCTCAGCAACCGTCGCGCCAGCGCCAGATCCTCTGGGTGCACCTTGCGCGAAGCGAGGCCGTCCACGAACCAGCGCACGAGGTCGGTCTCGGCGCGCGTCTTGAGCTCGGTCTCGGTCGGCAGGTTGCGCTCGATCGGACGCAGCTTGTAGGTGAGCCGCAGCAGGTACAGGTTGCCGATGTCGCTCGGCTCGATCAGCGAGATCGCCGTGCCGGTTCGGCCTGCGCGGCCCGTTCGCCCCGTGCGGTGCACGTACGCTTCCGCGGACTCGGGGAAGTCGAAGTTGATGACGTGCGTGAGGTGCGAGATATCGATGCCGCGCGCGGCCACGTCGGTCGCCACCAGGAACCGCAGCCGGCTCTCGCGCGTCGCCGCCATCACCTTTTCGCGGTCGTTCTGCGCCAGGTCCGCGTTCAGCCAATCGGCGGCGTAGCCCTCTTGCTGCAAGGCGGCAGCGACTCGCTTGGTCTCGTCACGCGTGTTGCAGAAGACCACCGCGCTCTCGGGGTTGTCGGCGGTGATCACCTGGAGCAGCTCGTTCAGCTTGTCGCCGCGGCTCAGGTAAACGAAATGCCTAATTTGCAGGGCGCCGACGTGGTCGCCGCTCAGCGTGATGAACTCCGGATCGCGCAGCTTGGTCTCGGCGACGCGCTTGATGTCGGGCGGCAGCGTCGCGCTGAACAGCAAGGTCTGCCGTGATTCGGGCAGGTAGGAGAGGATCTCGTTGATCTGGGGCATGAAGCCCATCGACAGCATCTCGTCGCTCTCGTCGAGCACGAGGCAGCGGATCGTCGAGGCGTCGAGCGTTCCCCGAGACAGGTGGTCGAGCACGCGCCCGGGCGTTCCGACCAAGATCTGGGCGCCGTCCCGGATCTGTTCGATCTGACGCGGCATCGGCGCGCCGCCGTACACGGCGACCACGCGCGTGCCGCGGTGCTTCGACAGCCGATCGAGCTCGCGCGTCACCTGCAGTGCGAGCTCGCGCGTGGGGCACAGGATCAGCGCCTGCACCGCGTCCTTCTTGCGCACGAGCGTGTCGATCAGCGGCAGGCCGAACGCCGCCGTCTTACCCGTGCCCGTGCGGGCCTGGACCACCAGGTCCCGACCGCGCGAGGCGGACTCGAACACTGCGCGCTGCACCGGCGTCGGGTGGGTGTAGCCCGCGTCGTCCACCGCGCGCCGCACGTCGGGCGAGAGCGGGATCACGTCGAACGTGGCCGGAGGGGTCGTATCGGAAGCGGCGTCCATCGTTCGATTGCCTCGATTCACTCGGAAGGAAGACTCTTGAGCTCGCGCACGAGATCGCCGGTGCGGCGGCGTTGGTCCGCGACGGCCCCGGCCTCATAGCGCACGGCGTGCTCCTCCGCATAGCGCAACGCATCGATCTCGCGCAGCCAGGAGACCGCGCGCTGGTCGCCGCGGCAAGCTGCCTCGAGCCCGGGGCGCTCGTCCCACTCGGGGGCAAGCGCGGCTCGAAAGCGCTCGAGCGCGGCACGCTCGCCGTTGGGCTCGCGGGCGGCGGCTTCGCGAGCCCGTGCGACGGCTCGATCCAGCCCAATCAGCCCTTCGCGGCAGCCAACCGAGCTCGCAGGGTGCGAGCCGAACACCACGGTCAGGATCTGCAGCGACCAGAGCGCGGTGATACCCGCGACCGGGATCGCGAAGGCAATGATCCCCGCGCGCCGGCCCAGCCGGTTGATCCGGGGCAAGGGGACCACATCCCGCATGCGCCGCATTTGCCCGGATTGCACCCTGTCGTCAAACGGACTCGATTCAAATGTTACCGGATGGAATAGGCCGTCAGGCCGAACGCGCGCGGGCGCCGAAGGGATCGGGGAAGCGCGTTGACCTGGGGCACAGCCTCCGACATAGTTCTTTCACAAGAATTTGAAAGCTCAGAAACTCGAAGAGACTTCACCGGTGCCGTTCGACACCGCGGTCGGCTCACTGGCAGCGACCGCCGCCGCCGCGAACGCCGCCCCACCGGTGAGCGACCGGCTCGCGCACGTGCAGGGCCTACTCGCCGACGATCTGCGCTGGATCGAGGCCGCGCTGCTCGAGGTTGCCGCCGACGGGCCGGCCCCTGGCACGCAGGCCGCCCGGCACCTGGTCGCGAGTGGTGGCAAGCGGATCCGGCCGATCGCGCTGCTCCTGAGCTCGGCTTGTTACGGAAAGATCCCCGAAGCGGCGCGCGAGCTGGCGGTGGTGGCCGAGCTCGTCCACACCGCGACGCTGCTTCACGACGACGTCGTGGACGAGGGCGATACGCGGCGCGGCCTGCCCACCTCGCGTCTCGTCTGGGGCAACGCCGTGAGCGTGCTGGCCGGAGATCTGCTGCTGGTCAACGGCCTCGAGCGCACCCAGCGCCTCGCGCCCCAGTGCATGACCGAGCTGATCCGCACGCTGCGGCGGCTGGTCGATGGCGAGATCATTCAGCTTCGCGGCCGCACCGAGCTCGACGTCTCGGAGGCGACCTACGAGCGCATCCTGTTCGACAAGACGGCCTCGCTGTTTTCCTGGGCGACGCGCACGGGGGCAGCGGTGGCGGGCGCATCCGCGGAAGATCAGGCGAAGCTCGCCGACTTCGGAGAGCGGCTGGGCTTTGCGTTCCAGCTGGTGGACGACGTCATCGACTACGCCGGAGAGACCTCGGGCAAGACGTTGTTCGCCGATCTACGCGAGGGCAAGCTCACCTTGCCGCTGGTGTTGACCGTGAAAGAGCAGCCCGAGCTCTTGCGCGACCTGAAGCGCATCTACGCCGGCGACTCGGAGCCGGTGGCGAGCGTCAGCGCCGCCGTGCAGCAATCCGGCGCGTGCGACGAGGTGCGCCGCCGCGCTCGCGAGCACACGCGCCTCGGCCTCGAGTCCCTGCGCTCGATCGCCCCGAGC
>JALYWZ010000201.1 GCA_030852505.1 Myxococcota bacterium
GCTCTATGCCGTGCGCGCGTACCGCCGGCTCGAGCCGCGCTACGCGACCGCGACGCCGGCCCTCCTGCAAGGTGGAGTGCCCGGACGGGCCGCCGTGCTCGCGGCCCCGACGACCGATCCGGCGTTGATGGTCGCCGAGCTCGATAGCCTGTTCGGCGAAGAGCTGGCGCATCGCGCGGGCCTGCCCGTAAGCGCGGCGCCCGAGCAGGCCCTGGCCGCGCTCGGCGAGAGAGGCGCGCGCCCATCGTTTTTGCTTCGGGGTCGCGGGCTGCTGCTGCGAGGCAGAAATGCCAGAAACGCGATCCTGACTCGCAAGCCCAGCGGCACCCGGGTCGGCCAAGTGGCCGAGCTGGAGCGGCAGATCGTCGAGCTGCTTGCGGATCTCGATGACCCTGGGCAAAACCCAGAGTCTAGAAATACGGACCCGCGTGAGCTCCCCCCTACAGGTCAATGACGTCGAGTTCACGCACGGCCGTTTGGACGCCGTGCGCCGCGAGGTGAGCCGCGTCTACATCGGCGACGCGAGCGCGGTCGACGCGCTGCTCGTGGCGTTGCTCGCGCGCGGGCACGTGTTGCTCGAAGGCGTGCCCGGCGTCGCAAAGACCACGCTCGTCAAAGCCTTCGCGACTGCGCTCGGCTGTTCGGTGCGCCGCGTGCAGTTCACGCCGGATCTGCTGCCGGCGGACGTGACCGGCACGTACGTGTTGAACCCGAAGGACGGCACGTTCTCGCTACGAGCGGGCCCCATCTTCACGAACGTGTTGCTCGCCGACGAGATCAACCGCGCCCCGGCCAAGACGCAGTCGGCGCTGCTCGAGGCGATGCAGGAACACCAGGCGACGATCGAGGGCGATCGCTTTGCGTTGCCGAACCCGTTTCTGGTGCTGGCCACGCAGAACCCGATCGATCTCGAGGGCACGTATCCGCTGCCGGAAGCCCAGATCGACCGTTTTCTCGTGTGCGTACCGATGGGCTACCCGAGCGCGCGCGACGAGGTGGCGATGCTGCGGGCGCACGGCGTCGACGCGCCGGAGGCTCGGGGGGTGCTCACCGCCGAGGAGGTGCTCGGACTTCAGGCGATGGCCTCGCGCGTGCACGTCGAAGACGACTTGATGGACTACGCGGTCGGGCTCTCGCACCACACGCGCCAGAACCAGCGAGTCACGCTGGGTGCGTCGCCGCGCGCGTCTCTCGCCTTGCTGCGCGCTGCCAAGGCCCACGCGCTGATCGTGGGGCGCAGCTACGCGACGCCGGACGACGTGCGCGCGATGGCCGTGCCGGTGCTGTCGCATCGCCTGGTGCTGCTGCCCGAATACGAGGGCGATCGAAGCGCGCGCGCCGCCGTCGTGGAAGAAGCGCTGGCGCGCGTCGCTTACCGGCGGGCACCGAAGTAGCGTCGAGCGCGAGTGCCGTCGTCGGCTCCGGCGACGCTCGGCGCAACCCTCAGGCCGCTTCCGGGAAACCGGATGGGCGCTTGGCGCGGCGGTAGGCTCCGGGCGCCGTGCCGACGGCACGCTTGAAGGCCTTGCTGAAGGCGGCCTCGGATTCGTATCCGACGGCCTCGGCGACTTCGCCGATCGTGGCTCGGCCCTCGCGGAGCAAGCTGCGCGCCTTCTGCATCCGCCAGCGGGCGACGTAGTGGAGCGGCGGCTCACCGACGAGCTTGGTGAAGCGCGCGGCGAACGCGGAGCGCGACATCGCCACGCGGGCCGCGAGCTCTTGCACCGTCCAGGATAGGCCCGGGCTTTGATGGATGAGCGACAGCGCGGCGCCGATCTGTCGGTCCCCGAGCGCGCCCAAGAATCCGCCGGTGTCGGCGTCGCTCGAAGCCAGGTGGCCCCGCACGATTTGCACCAGCACCACCTCTGCCAGCCGATTCACGACGGTGAGGGCGCCGGGGCGGCCGGACGCGGCTTCACAAGCCAGCGTCCGCAACGTCGGCTCGAGCCAGGGGACGGAGCGCGCGAGCTCGCCGCGCAACACGATCAAGCTCGGCAGCAGCGCGAAGACAGCATTACCGTGACCGTCGTCGTATTCGATGCGTCCGCTGAGCAGAGTGGTGCGCTCTCCGGAGCCGCCGATCCGCACCGGCGCGCAGGCCGTGGCGCGGGCGCCGACGTTGAGGCCGGCGCCGCTCCAGGCGGCGGCGCTCGCAGCTTCGTGCGTGTCCGTCAGCACGTGGCGATCGCCGTGCGGGAGCGCCACCAGATCTCCGGCGTAAAGCTCGATCGGCTCGGCCCCCTCGCGAACCAGGTAAGCCCGGCCCTCGAGCACCGCGTGGACCCGTGCGCCCTGCCCGGATTCGAGCGACAGGTCCCAGGGCGCGCACGCCTCGATCCGCCCCGACCAAGCCGCACGAGCCCGTACGGTCTCGAGCACGTCGGTCAGGACGTCCATGCCGCGTTACTACGTACCCTCCCCCATCCGAGTTTCGGTCTTCCACGAAATTCGGCCCAGCGCCCGGCGCGTCACGTTTCGCAATGAGTCGAGGGCTGGCGAGGGCTCGAGCCCACGCCCGGGCTACGCCACACGGCGCGCCAGGTACTCGAGCCCCGATGCGATTGGCTGCTCGTACGCGTACTCGACCTCGAGCCGTTCGAGCTCGTGACGCAGCTCGGCGACCAGCGGAGTCGCGAGCCCACGGCGCGTCAGCTCCTCGAGCATCACGAAGCGCAACAGCCACTCGCGAGGCTGATCGCGCTCGAGCAGCCGCTCGATCATCGCAAACAGACTCTCGACCGCTGCGTCCGGGGCATGCTTCGCGCGCGCGACCTCTGCAAAGGCGCGGCGCAGGCCGAACTCGGTGAAAGACAGGCTACGCGGCCTCGGCACGCGCACGCTCGACGGCTCGGCGCGCGGATAGAAGCTGCGATCGCGCGCGCCGGGCTCGGCGCCGAGAAAATCGCCGGCCGCGAGCAACGAGAAGCGCCGGAAGCGTCGCGCGCTCCCGCGACGCTCCACGCTGGCGTCAGCGAGCTCGAGCGAGAAGGTGCTGCCGTTCGGAGCATCGACGCGGCGCTCGAGCCGCCCTTCGACCCGGACCCCCGACGCGAACTCGAGCGACAGGCGAGCGTTGGCGGCTCGCCGCGTGAGCTCGGCTGAAGCGAGCTCGTCGAGCCGCTCGCCAGAGGCCAGCCTTCCCGCAAGCACCAGCGTGGGCCCGGCGGAACCGTCGCAGCGCGAAACGATCGCGTGCTCGAACGCGAAGGCTGCGGGACCTGCGAGCTCGAGCCAGGCCGGCGCGTTCAGCTCGCCCTCCACGCGCGCGAGCACGCCGAGCGCCTGCGCGCCCGAGTCGAAGTCGAAGGTTGCAAGCTCCTGACTCGCGAGCGCTGTCGATAGCGCGAAGGCACCGCCTCGAACCGCCCCCAGCTCGCGTTCGACCCGGTCGAGCACCGCGTGGAGAGCCTCGAAATCCGGAGCCACGAACAGCTGCGGCTGCGGGCGCGTGATGTCGAAGGCCACGTCGACGCAGCGCTCGTCGAGCGGCAGCTTCCGTACCGCGGGCGAATGGCAGGAGTGGCTCTCGCCGAGCGAAGATAGCAGCCCCGCGCCGTACAGCCGGTAATCCTCGGGCGTCCCGACCAGACCGTACTCGGCGGTCCACCAGTACAGGCGCGACAGCCGCGCCGCTTCGCTCACCTGATCCGCGCCGGCGAGCGCTGCGCCGAGCTCGGCCTCGGCGCGTGCGACCTGCTCCGCGGTGGCCGACGGATCCTCTTTCACCTCGCTCAGGCGGTAGGTCGCGTCGTGCACCGCCGTGTCTGTCGGCAAGGTGAAGGCGCGCGCGCCCGCGCGGCCGATCCGGCGCAGGTAAGCGGCATAGGTCGGGTCCGGGAGGATCGGCGCGTGCCCCGCGGCCTCGTGGATGATGTCCGGCGCAGGGGTGTACACGAGGTGGCCGCGCGTGCGGATTTCCCCGGCGATCGGCAAGAGCCCGTGCGCCTGAAACTCCTGAAACGCCCGCGGCGGCACGAAACCGTCTACGCACACGGCGCCCCAGCCGAAGCGCGACAGCTTCTCGTTCATCTCGGCGATGCTCGGGATGCGATCGCTCGAAATCCCGGTCTCGGCCAGGCCGCGCGCGTAGGCTGGGTGCGCTCGACCGCCGAGCCGCGAAGACAGCTGCAGCAGCACGAAGCGCCACACCGCCTGATCGACCGCGTCGTACGCCGAGTAGTCCTGCTCCACCACGAAGCTTCGCAGGTGTTCGGGGATCGGAGGCGGTGAAGAGGCACCCATGACGGCACTCGGCCCGTGCGCTTGAATTTCGAAGATTAGCACTCCGAGCGCGATCGGCAGCGCCAGGGCGCGTCAGAGCGCGTCGGCGATCACGTCGGGAGCGGAAAGCCCCGGCACGGGGAACGCTTGCGAGAAGGTGAAGAAGAGTGCGCCGGGGAAGGTGGCGTAGCCCGGGCTCAACGGAAACCCCCAGTCGGCGCGCAACACGATCCGGTCGAACTCGGGAAACATGAAGCGCAGGCCAATCCCCGCGGATTGTCGCAGCGACAGCTGCTCGAAGCCGTCGGCCGCACCTCCCACGTCGTAAAACGCCGCGGCGCCGCACTCGACCGAGAGCAGGTTGAGCCCCGCGCTCCGGAATTCGAGGTTCGCGGCGATCGCGTCGTCGCCGCGGAGGTCCGGGTCGTCCGTCGGGTAGCCGCGCAGTCGATCGGCCCCGCCGACGGCGTACTTGCGGTTCAGGTAGTTCTGGTAGCGATTCTGGACGATGCCGTCGGCGATCAGCCGGCCGAAGCCGAAGCGCGGCGTCGCGATGCGCAGCGCCGCCGCGGCGCGCGCGTCGTGTTGCTCGCGGGTCGCGACCTCGATTTCCGACTCCAAGAGACCGATCACGAGCCCGTCGCCGAGCGCAGCCGCGTAGGAGACCCCGGTGAAAACCCCGAGCAGGTCGCGCGAAGAGCCGAGCTCGCGGTTCGCCGGATACACGCGCGCAATGGCGCGGTGCCCGAGCCGGAAGTCCTCGGACAGGCCTAGCGTCTCGAGCTCCTGCGTTTTGAGGAAGCGCGTCTCGTAGCTCTCGAGCTGCAAGAACGGGCTGATCCGCGTGTCGCTCCGCGGCAGCTCGCGCGTCTCGAACTCGCTGACGGCGCGTGCGTCGAAACGATCGGCCTGATACAGCCGGTAGCGCTTGCGGTCCGCCTCGACGCCGAAGCTCAAGTCGAGCTTGAAGTCGTGCCCGAACGAGCGCGTGACCTGGGTGGCGCCGACGTGGTGCTCGAAGGCATAAACGTAGGGGATGGACTCGGTCTCGGCCGTGGACTCCGCGTCGTAGCGCGCGACGGCGCCGTTTCTCCCGTACAGCCGTGATAGGTAGTCGCGGACCACGACGCCCGTGTTGAACGCCCAGCGCTGGTCGACCGAATACAGCGGCATGCCGTAGCCGAAGTTGCCGTAGTAGCCCTCGCGCTCCCCCGTATCGCGGTTGAACACCTGATTATAGCTCAGGATCGCCGATAGCCGCGAGCCGAACAGCCGATCGTGCGCCACGTAGCCGCCCACGGAGTACGTGTCGCGCTGCAGCACGAAGTTCCCGGCGACCCGCGCGTGCGTCCCGAACAGGTTCTCTTCCGACGGGCTCAGGAACAGATAATTGAGGCGCTTGTCGGCCACCTGGAAATCGGAGTTCAGGCGCAGGCTCCAGATGTCCTTGGTGATCACGAGCACACGCACCTGGTCCGGCTCTCGCGCAGCGAGCGGCGCTATCAACACCAACGACAGCTGGCGCAAACCCTTCAGGTTGCGCGCCGTCTCGTCGATCCGCGACTGCGTCCAACGCTCGCCCTCTTCGAACAACAGCTCGCGGCGGATCACGCGCTCGCGGCTGGTGACGTGGAACACGTTGACGAAATCCGGCACCGGATCGCGCTCGTCGAACACCTCGAGCCGCACGAACTCGATGCCCGCGATCGTCTTGCCTTCCGGCTTCGGGTCCAGCTCCGCGCCGCGCTTTCCGAGCTCCTCGGTGAGGGTCTCGAGCTCGTAGCGCGACTGGTGCGGCTCAGCGGCGCGCGCGGGCCGTGCGAGCGAGGCGCCGGCCAGCGCCAGAAGCAGCCACGAAGCGCGCGCCAGGGACCACGAAGAGGACGGAACCACGAGCGGACGGCACGGTATCCCAAATTGACCGTCCGAAGCGAGGCCCCGCAAAGCTCGGGCTCTGCCTCATTTCCGCCATGTTTTTTCCTCGAGAAGGCCCGAACGGCTCCCTGCGCTCGCCAAACGCCGCTGGTTCTCTGCTGAACCACGGAGGATCTCATGGAACCCAATGTATCGATCGAGCCGCCCGCCCTCGCCGGCGCGAGCAGCGTCGCGCAAGAAGGAAGGCAGCTGATGGGCGGGTTGTTCTTGTCGGCGCTGTTCGGCCTCGGGCTCGGAGCGCGCATGGGAGGCCTGGCGCTGCTCGAGCACGCGCTCGGTGTGCCCGCCGGGCTGTGCGCGATGGGGCTGCTCGGCGTTCCACCGCTGTACGTCCTGCTCACGCTGTTCGATGCCCCGATCTCGCTCCCCGAGCTCGCGAGCGGGTTCGGGCGCGCGCTCGGCTCCGTCGGCGCGGTCCTGGGCGGGCTCGCTCCGGTCGTGGCGTGGTTGGGCGTGACCATCGAGTCCCCCGAGGTCGCGGCCTTCGTCGCGCGCCTCGGTCTGGCGCTTTCGTGCGCCATCGGCGGAGCGCCGCTCCTGCTGCGGGTGTTCGAGAAGCTCGGCGGCCGCGGCCTGAGGCTCAAGGGCGGCTTGCTCTTGTGCGGCTTCGCGCTGTTCGCGGGCGCCGTCTCTGCGCGCACCTGGCAAGCCTTGCTGCCGATCCTGGGGGTGTGCTCGTGACGCACCGGGCTCTCGAGCTCGTCGAAGAGCTGCTGCGCTCGCCCGACGAGCTGCTCGCGCGGTGCCGCAGCGGTCGCGACGAACAGGCGTTGTTCCTGTGCTCGCTCGCCTCGATCGTGCTCGGCTCCGGAGCCTTCGGCGCCGTGCTCGCCACCTCGCGGGGCGGGCTTCAGCTGCTCTACTCGGGAGCCAAGCTGCCGTTGGTGTTGCTCGCGACGCTCGCGCTCGTGGCGCCGGCGCTGCACGCGCTCACGCGCAGCTTCGGAGGCGCGTTGCCGTTTCGCGACGGCATCGCCTTGCTCATGGCGGCGGCCGCACGCGCGTCGCTGGTGTTGCTGGCGTTGTCGCCGGCCGTCTGGCTCTGCTTCGACCGCGGGCTCGACTACCACGACGGCGTGGTGCTGGCCGCCGCTTGCTACGGGTTCGCAGGGCTGTTCGCGCTCTCGCTGGTGCGCCGTGCGCTGGGCCGGGGCTTGCGCGGAGCGCTGCTGGTCGGAAGCTTCGGTCTGGTGTTGCTGCCCACGGCCGCGCAAACCGCCTGGATGTGCCGGCCGTTTCTGGGACGCCCGGCGCAGACGCACCTGCCGTTCCTTCGCGCGCGCGAGTCGAGCTTCGCCGACGCCGTGTTCAGGAGCCTGCATTCGAGCTTCGGTGATTACGATTACGACCACCGCGGTCCCGAAGGCGACGGGCCACGACGCGAAGCAGGAGCCTGCGAGTGACGCTCACCGATCTCGGCGTGCTGTACGCCGTTGCCGGCGCCGTGAGCGGCGTCGCGGCTTACCGCCGAGCGCCGGCGCCCAGAGCGCAGGCGTTCGCGAGCTCCGCGCTCGCCTTATTGCTGTGGCCGCTGTGGCTACCGGTGCTGTTGTCGAGCTCGAAGGGGCGCTCCGAGACGGAGCCCGGCGCGACGCCCGGCTGCGCTACCGAAGCGGCGCTGCTCGAAGCGCACGCGGTGGTGC
>JALYWZ010000001.1 GCA_030852505.1 Myxococcota bacterium
CGCCTTGCCCGCAGCGTCGAAGCCCGCCCAGCGCTCGAAGCCGAAGCGCTGCCGCGCGAGGCCGGGCGCGACGTTCCACGCGGCGAGCGCGGCCTCGATCAATAGCGTGCCCGAGCCACACAGCGGATCGCACAGCGGCGACCTGCGGTCCCAACCCGAGTAACGCACGACCGCGGCCGCGAGCGTTTCTCGGAGCGGCGCTTCGGCGTTCGGATCGCGATACCCGCGGCGGTTCAACGGCTCTCCCGCGAGATCGAGGTACAGGGTCGCAAAGTCGTCGGCGAGGTGCACGAACACGTGCACGTCCGGATCTCGGCGGTCGACGCTCGGACGCCGCCCGCTGCGGTCGCGGATGCGATCGACGATGGCGTCCTTGGTGAGCTGGCTCAGGTATTGCGTGTGCGAGATGCGACTGTTGCGCGAGCTCGCACCGACGATCAGCGTCTGACTCTCGCCGAGCGCCAGGCTCAGATCGATGTCGCGCACGGCGTCGTAAAACTCGCGTTCGTTCCGAGCGTCGAAGGAGTCGACGGGCGTGAACACCCGGAGCGCGATCCGCGACCAGAGGCAAGCGCGGTAACCCTCGTCCCAGGCACCCTCGAAGTGGACTCCGCCCCGGTCGGCCCGCACACCGCGAAACGCGAGCTCGCGGAGCTCGTCGCGCAAGGCCGGCTCCGTGCCCTTGGCCGCGGTGGCGAAGAAGTGCATGCGGGGGCCGGCATAGCATTGGGTTAGGCTCGGGGGGTGAGACCGGCGCGGTTCTGGCTATGGGAAGCCTCGTTTGCGCTGCTCGCGTGCTCGGCCGTGCTGCCGCTGTTCTGGTTTCACTACATCCCGAGTCAGGATCTGCCGCAGCACGTGGCGGCGGTGCGCGTGCTCCACGACTTCGATGACCCCAGGGCGCGCTTCCGCGAGCTGTTCGAGATCTCGCGCTTCTCCACCCCGTACTGGTCCGTCTACGCGCTCGCCGGGCTCTTCGCGTACGCCGTCGGACCGCTACTCGGGGTCAAGAGCGTGCTCGGGTTGGCTATCGTGGCGCTGCCCTATGCGCTTCGAGCATTGCTCAGCGCGCTCGGAAAGCCGTCGAGCTACGCGCTGCTCTCGCTGCCGTTCGCTTACAGCGCGCACACGCTGCTCGGATTTCTGAACTTCGTGGCCGCGCTGCCGCTGTTGCTCGCGGGTCTCGCACTGGCGGTGCGGATCCGCCGCGGCGCTCCGCGCAGCGTGCAAGTTGCCTTCCTGATCCTCGCGAGCCTCACCTTCTACACGCACGTCGCGCCGTACCTGGCGCTGGTCGCCGGGGCGTGCCTGCTCTTCGTCGAGCGCGAGCTGCGCCCCGTGCTGCGGCGCGGCCTCTGGCTCTTGCCGTCACTGCTGCTCGCTCTGGTCTGGCTGTTGTTCCAGCCCTCCGGGCGCGTGCTCGTCGGCATCGCAGACGCCGAAGGCCCCGCCGCGGCCGGTGCTCGGTTTCAAGACTTCGCCGGAGCGCTGAAACAGGTCCCGCTCTGGCTCACCGACGTTCTGGTCGAGCCCTGGGGCGGCGCCTGCTTGCTCGGATCCGCGGCGATTCTGGCGTTCACCTGCGCCGCGGGGCGCTTCCGCGATGCCCCGGCGCCCGAATGGCGCCTGCGCCTGCTCGTGCTGGGGCTCGCGGCCTCGTACTTCGTGCTGCCGTCTTCTTATCGCTGGGTGTGGCCGATCAACGGCCGCGTGCCGGTGATGGTGGCGCTGCTCGCCGTGGCCGCGCTGCCTGCGGTTTCGGCGCGGATGGAAAAGGTCGTCGCGGCGCTCGCAGCCGCGCTCTGGCTCGGTTGGCTCGGTGCCGTGGGGCAGGCTTTTCGCGGAGCGAGCTCGGAATACGCCGGCCTCGAGAGCGTGCTGCGGAGCATCCCCGAGGGAAGCAAGGTGGCAGGGCTGATCTTCCGTCCGACCTCGGCTCACGTGCGCTTCGCGCCGTACCTCCACGCCGCGCAGTGGTACCAAGCCGAGCGCGGCGGCGCGGCCCTGTTTTCGTTCGCGTCGATGCCGCACTCGCCGTTTCGCTTTCGCAGCGAGCAGCGCGCGCCCGTATTACCCCCGCGCTGGGAGTGGCTGCCGCGCCAGGTGGACACGGCGCGCGAGCTCGGCTGGTTCGACTACGTGTTGAGCCGCGGCGCGCCGGCGGAGCTATCCGGGTGGTCCAAGTTGTCGGAGGCCAACGGCTGGGCCGTCTGGGGCCACAAGAGCGACGCGGCCACCGAGGCGCCCAAAATCCCGGCGATCGCCCCGAGCGACACGACGATCGGCAGCTTGTAGACGTCCATCAACAGCATCTTCGCGCCCACGAAGATCAGCACCACCGACAGGCCCACCTTCAAATAGTGGAACTTGTTGATGATGCCGGCGAGCAGGAAGTACATCGAGCGCAGCCCGAGGATCGCGAAGATGTTCGAGGTGAAGACGATGAACGGATCGGTCGTCACGGCAAAGATCGCCGGGATCGAATCGACGGCGAAGATCACGTCCGAGACCTCGACCACGACCAACGCGAGCAACAGCGGCGTGCCGAGCCGCTTGCCGTCTTTCACGACCGTGAAGCGATGCCCGTGGAGCTCGGACGTGACCGGCAACACCTTGCGCAAGAGCCGCACCGCCACGTTCTGCTCGGGGTGCAGCTGTTCGTGCTTCTGGAGCAAGAGCTTGATGCCCGTCACCGCGAGCAGCCCGCCGAACACGTAGATCATGAAGTGGAAGCGTTGGATCAGCGTCGCGCCGAGCACGATGAACAGCGCGCGCATCAAGAGCGCGCCGATCACGCCCCAGAACAGCACGCGGTGCTGATCGACGGCCGGGATCGCGAAGGTCGCGAAGATCACGACGAACACGAAGATGTTGTCCACGGCCAGCGCCTTCTCGAGCAGGTAGCCGGTCGTGAACTCGAGCGCGCGATCCGAGCCGAACCAGTGATAGATGCCGAGGTTGAACAGCGCCGCGAGCGAGACCCAGACCGCGCTCCAGGCTCCCGCCTCCTTCAGGCTGATCGTGTGGGCCTTGCGGTGGAAGACGCCGAGATCGAGCGCCAGCATCCCCAGGACGAACACCAGGAACCCCGCCCAGAGCAGGGGCGAGCCGATCGAGTGGAGGTGCGGCATGAGCGAGTCTTTCTAGCTTCGGCCGTTCTGTAGACAATGACGAAAGAATTACAGGATCCGTAGAGAAAACCGACGCATGCTCCCCAGCCCATGGAATGGCTGAATTATCACCACCTGCTCTACTTCTGGACCGTGGCGCGGGAAGGAAGCTTGGTCGCGGCGGGGCGCGAGCTCAAGCTGTCGCATCCGACGCTCAGTGCGCAGATCCACGCGCTCGAGGAGCGCCTGGGCGAGAAGCTGTTCGTACGGGTCGGACGCAAGCTCGTGCTCACGGAGCTCGGTCGCGTCGTGTACCGCTACGCAGAGGAAATCTTCACGCTCGGCCGCGAGATGGTCGACACCGTGAAGGGCCGCGCCAGTGGGCGCCCGCTGCGGCTCGACGTCGGGATCGCCGACGCGGTGCCCAAGCTCGTCGTGCGCCGCTTGCTCCAGCCCGCGCTGAACCTGCCCGAGCCGGTGCGCCTGGTTTGCCACGAGGGCTCGCACGAACGCCTGCTCGCGGATCTGGCATTCCACGCGCTCGACCTCGTGATCGCCGACGCGCCCGTACCGCCGGGCAGCGCCGTGCGCGCCTTCAACCACCTACTCGGCGAGACCGGGATCAGCTTCTTCGCGACCAGGCCGCTCGCCCGCAAATACCGCCGCGGCTTCCCCCGGTCGCTCGACGGCGCGCCGCTTTTACTACCCCTCGAGAACCTGACTCTCCGACGGGCCTTGAATCAGTGGTTCGACCAAAACGCGATCAAGCCTCTGGTCGCCGCCGAATTCGAGGACAGCGCGTTGCTCAAGGCCTTCGGTGCCGACGGTGTGGGCGTGTTCCCCGCTTCCACGATCCTCGAGAAAGACGTGTGCTCACAGTTCGGCGTGCAAGTGATCGGCCGCGTCCCCGAAGTCACGGAGCGCTTCTACGCCATCTCCATCGAACGCAAGCTCAAGAACGCCGCCATCGTCGCTATCTCCGAAGCAGCGCGACTCGAAGTATTCGCCTGACGGCCCTGCGAGCTTTTGTCGCCAAGGCGCCGAGAGCCGCCAAGAGTCGCCAGGTGTTTGGGGGGCGCGCTGTGCGTCCAAGCGCGTCGCAGTGACGGCAGCGTGCGGGAGCGAGTTGCTGGGCCTGACCGAGCTTCGAGACCGCACCCGGCGTACGACGCCGCGCGCCAGTGCACCAAGACCACCGACCCGCTCGGGCGGGTCCTGCAATTCGAGCCATGCGCGCGCGGATCCACGAAAGCCCTGACGGACGCCATGGGGCGGACGACACGGTGGGGCTACGACTTGTAGGGGCGGACTGTTGAGAAGACCTACGCAGACGGGACGGGAGCGTCGTTCCGATACGAGTCTCGTACCAGTCGCTTGCGCGAGCGCATCGACGCGAAAGGGCAGAAGACTCTGTTCGAGTACAACGTGGACGACACGCGCCGCCGCGTCAGCTACCCGAACGCGCTCGTGGCGACCCCGGCGGTGGCCTTCGAGTACGATGAGGACTATCCTCGCGTGGTCCAGATGACCGACGGAATCGGGACGAGCCTGTACAGCTACCACCGGGCCGGCGCGACGCCGCGGCTGGGCGCCAATAGGCTGGCTCGCGTCGACGGCCCTCTCCCGAACGCCACCGTTACGTACGACTACGACGAGTTCGGCGCGGTGCGCTCGGTCGGCGTGAACGGCGACGCTCGCACGATCGAGCGCGATGTCGCGGGGCGCGTCACCGGTGAGACGAACGCGCTGGGCAACTTCACGTACACGTACGTCGGGGCGTCCAACCGCCTCGACACCGAGACCTACCCGAACGGCCAGACCGTCGAGTACGGCTACGGCACGGTAGAGCAGGACTTCGACTTGCGCCGTATCACCAACGAGGTGAACGGCACGCTGTTGTCGGAGTTCACGTACGAGCGGGATGTGGCGGCGGGACGGATCACGACCTGGACGCAGGCGGCGAGCGGCGAGCCGACGAAGACGTATACGTTCGGGTACGATGCTGCGAACCAGCTGACTTCGGCCACGCTCGCGGTGAGCGGGCAGCCGGATGAGGTCACGACGTACAGCTACGATACGGCGGGGAATCGGCTGACGGAGCTCACCGATGGGGTTGGGACAAGCTACTCGTACAATGCCGTGAACCAGCTGACCTCGATCAGTGGGGCGACGCCGCCAGAGGCGACGTACCAGTGGGATGCGCAGGATCGGCTGGTCGGCGTGACGACGGGAGCGACAGCACTGTCCTTCGGATACGACGGGCTTTCGCGCCTTGCGTCGGTGCTCGTCGCGACGAGCGGGACACCTGCCGAGGACAGGCGGTACGTCTGGAGCGGGAACGAGATCGCTGCGGAAGCAGCAGAGTCAGGCTTCGTCGCGCGACGATTCCACCCGCAAGGGATGAGCATCGCTCCCGGGCTCCAGCAGGGCGTGTACTATGCCCGGGATCACCTCGGGTCTATCCGCGAGGTCGTGGATGGCGTTGGAGCTACGCGCGCACGATACGCTTACTCGCCATTTGGGATCAGGACAAAGATCGCAGGCGACGTGAGCTCGGAGTTTGGGTTCGCGGGGTTGCTGCAGCCGGAGCAGAGTATGCTGACGATTGCGCGGTACCGCGCGTACGATCCGCAACTCGGGCTCTGGATGTCTCGGGACCCGCTGGGCGAATGGGCCGGCGCAAACCCGCTTTTTGAAAGTTGGTTCGCTCCGAACCTTTATCCCTACGTGAACGGCAATCCGGTGAACTTCATCGATCCGACCGGGCAGCAGGCGGCCATACCGTGGGGACCAATCTTCGGAGGCGCAGCGGCAGGCGCGGCACTCGGAGGCGCCGTGGGAGCACTCACTGGTGCGGCTTTGGTATGCTTTTTTGTGCCCGGTGACAGCTCGCAGCCCGATGACGCGGAGTGCGATAAGCAATGGAGCGACGCGTACAGAAAGTGCGCGGAGTGGATAACTTCAAAACAGACTCCGGCTGTGAAGCGCCTTAGGGGCAGTCGCAACGGGAGGCCATATAACCTGGATGATTGTGCGCGTGGACATGTGTCGGCGGCGTGTGGAGGGAATCCCATCTGATGACCAGTAATCGTGATTCTGGCGCTCTGGGTGCCGAGATGGCCCGTGTCCAGCGCCTCTCTTCAGCCGGGCGTGATTCGGAAGCCGTTGGACTGTGCACTGATCTTATCGTCGAGTTTCCGGACCGCCCTGAACTCTATTTTCAGCGCGCCCTCGCGAAGCACAGCTTAGGCGACCGCAGCGGGGCGATCGCAGACCTGACCGAGGCAATCGCTTTGAACGCGTCCGAGCCCGCGTCACTGTTCTTTAGGGGTCGATGGCAGATCGAAGAAGGCGAATATGCCGCTGGCATTTCGGATTTGCATCAAGCGATCATCGCAGATGATGCACTAGGATCCGCCTATTACGCGGATCCGGCGCGCTTATCAGTAGCGGTAGCGTATTTCTTGCAAGGGGACTTCGCGCGCTCAGAGACTGCTTCCACAGGACTTTCTGCGGATGCTGCCACCTACTTGGCTGGCCGCCGTTGGACTATCCGTGATCTTCGGCGCCGCTGAACACTCCGAAATCGGCTACAACCGCCGCTGAAGTCCCAGTTGTTGGCGCCGAGGTCCGATATCCCGCGATCTGGCGATCGTGGCGCTCGGTTATGGCAGTGGCGACAGACGGACCACGTCCCGCGCTTGACGTTTGGTGCGCGGATTCAACCTGCGGGCGCCGCGAGCTGCGCCATCACACGGCCCGCTTGGCCGCGAGGTTGCTCCCGAGGAGCACGACGACGAAGGCGAAGACCGGCAGCGAGCTCCATAGGCCCGCAACTTCGCTTTCTGCGGGCCCTGCTGCGAAGACCACGGGACCGCCTACCCACAAGGCCCGAGTGAGTAGGTGCCAGCTGGCCATGATTGCCGCCGCCGCGATGAAGCCTGGCAGCCAACGTCGGACGAACGGACCCAAGGCCTCGAGGTTGGCGAAGCAACAATAGAGCACGGCGTAGCTGATGAAGTTGATGTTGAGGAGCAGCACGTTGATTAGATGAAACACGCTCGCGAGCAGTAGCCATCCGAGCCAGGCGCGCCGAGAGTGGAGCAGCGCGGCGAACGCCGACAGCTCGAGCAGCGGGCCGAGATAGTCGCCGCCTTCGCGCAGCAATGCAGGCAGCGCACCGACGTACGGGGCGAGCAGGCGCTGGCGATCGAGCGTCGCGAGCTGCGGGTAGTACCAGGACAGAATGCCGCTCGTCTCGAGATCGAAGTCGATCCAAACCATGGCCTTCGGCAGCCCCGCGGTGAGCATCCCGAAGGCGAGCAGGACGGCGAACAGCGCCGTCCCGCGCGCAGTCCCAACGACCTCGTCCTGTCGGGATCGAGCGTCCAGCGAGTAGTGCCGACCCCAATCGGCGAGCCACATGCACGGGAGGATGGCGAGCGCCAAGATGTCGTGGTCAATCTTGCCGAAGCTGTAGTGAAAGCTCGCGCCGACGAGCCGGAGCACGAACAGCGAGAGCGTCGCGGTTCGCGTTCGGTAGCCAACGGTCATGAGCCCGAGCGCCGCCACCGCGAGCAAGTCGAGCACCCGAAAGAAAGGCGGGGCGGGAAAGGCGTCGAGCAAGAACGCCGGGCTCAACACCGGCGGATCGAAGAACGCCCGGGGCGCGAGGTCGATGAAGGTGAAGCTCGGCGCCTCGAGCCCGAGAAAGTAGAGGCCGTACAGCCAACGGAACACCCCGAGCGATGGCGCGGGAACACTCGCGGCTCGAGCAACCCGCGCCCAGAACGCTGCGCACGCGCGCTCAGCGAAGCGCGATCCTGACCTCATCCTTGGTCTCCGGTCGGTGCCATTTTCCGGTCGCAACCTCGACGCGGTGCGTCTCCAACCTCAAGATCAGACCTCTTGCGTCGGGATCCGCGCTAAACACTCTCGCGGCCAGCCATTCCAGCGCCTGAAGTCGCTCGGTCTTGCTCACGCTCTTGGCGTTTACGGTCCACTCGCCGAGGTGCCTGAAGCGCAGCCTCCGGCGAGACACCTGGATCTGACCGAACGCGCGAGTGGCAATGCTTCCCAGGTAGTGGGCCGGGATGGGATCCATGAAAGAGGTCGCGTTCAACCGGAGCTCCTCGCCCGAGGTGCGCCCTGCATAAAGAGCCAGGCTTTCGAATTGCACGACCCCTGCCGATTCGCGGACCAATGTGGCCCCAGTCGGCAACAGAACGGCCGGGTAGGGCTCTACTCCCGAGATCTCACGAACGCAGAGCGGCACCAGCAGCGCCCCCGCCAATACCATCGTGAACCGAACAGAGAACACGACTGGGCACTACATCCCCGTAAGCCATCGACGTCAACCAGCCACGACGCCGAGCGCGTCGTTCCTCGACGTACTGGGCCATGACGCTCACGCCGAATTGCGAGCGGTGGCCCCCGCCATGCCGGCACCCGCACAGGCAAGAAACGCCTGTGCGCCAGTAGCTCCCCAAGCCGTCCCTCCGACTCCCGACGACGAGCAGCGGAAACCCCAAAAAAACTGGCGACTCTTGGCGGCTCTCGGCGCCTTGGCGACAAAAGCCGGTCGCGCCGTTACTCCTCGCGGCGCTTCCTTTTGCGTTTCTTGGTGTCTCTGCGGCGGAGCTTGTCGAGGGCGCGGGTGGCGGGGGTGACCAGGGTGGCCTTGGTGGTGAGGCCGAGCAGGGCCTCGCTCTCTTTGGCGCGTTCGCGGGCGAGGTCGATGAAGCGCTGTTGGCTGCGGACGGGACCGGGCTCGCGGCGGGAGTAGCTGCCGTTCGAGGATAGGATCCAGCTCTTTTGCTGGTCGGCGCGCATCGTGCCGAGGATTTCGTGGATCACGCGCGAGCGCAGGGCCTCGTCTACGATCGGGTACATGACCTCGACGCGGCGGCGGAAGTTGCGCGGCATCCAGTCGGCGCTGGAGCAAAAGACCTCGTCCTGGCCGCCGTTCTTGAAGTGGAAGATCCGCGCGTGCTCGAGGAAGCGATCGATCACGGCGTAGACCTTGATGCGCTCGCTGACGCCGGGCACGCCGGGGCGCAGGCAGCAAATGCCGCGGACCAACAGCTCGACCTCGACGCCGGCCTGCGATGCGGCGTAGAGAGCCGCGATCACGTCGGAGTCGACCAGCGAGTTCATCTTGGCCACGATGCCCGCGGGGCGGCCGTTCAGGGCGTGCTCGGTCTCGCGTGCGATGAGACCGAGCACCGCCTCGTGCAGGCCGAGCGGTGCGACGATCATGCGGTTCCAGCGTGAGGGCGCGCTGTAGCCGGTGAGCATGTTGAAGAACGAGGTCGCGTCCTCGCCCATCTCCTCGCGCGCTGTGAAGAGCGAGATGTCTTCGTACAGGCGCGCGGTCTGCTGGTTGTAGTTGCCGGTGGCGAGGTGGACGTAGCGGCGCAGGCCCGTGCGCTCTTTACGCACGACCAACAGCACCTTGGCGTGGGTCTTGAAGCCGAGCAGGCCGTACATCACGTTCACGCCCGAGCGCTCGAGCGCGCGCGCCCACTGGATGTTGCTCTCCTCGTCGAAGCGCGCCTTGAGCTCGACCAGGGCCGTCACCTGCTTGCCGAGCTCGGCGGCTCGCTGCAGCGCGCGCACCATCGGGGATTCGCCACCCGTGCGGTACAGGGTCTGTTTGATCGCGAGCACGCGCGGGTCTTCGGCCGCCTGCGACAGGAAGTCGATCACGGCTTCGAACGACTCGTAGGGGTGGTGCAAGAGCACGTCCCGAGTCTTCAGCGTCTCGAAGAAGTCGTCCGCGTCGCGCAGCGGGGGCACGTACTGCGGGGTGAAGGCCTCGTCGCGCAGATCGCGCCGCTCGTCGTTGGCGGTGAGCACGGTCATGTCGCCGAGGAACAGCGGGCCCGGCACCACGTACACGTCTTGCGCAGGGTTCACGTCGAGCTCGCGGCACAGCCACTGGATCGACTCTTCGGGCGCGTCGCCCATCACCTCGAGCCGCACCGCGTGGCCGCGCTCGCGGCGCCGTAGCTCGGCCTGCAGCGCGATCAGCAGATCTTCGCCCTCTTCCTGATCGAGCTCGATGTCGAAGTTGCGCGTGACGCGGAAGGCGTATTTCCCTGCCACCTTCATCTGCGGAAACAGCGCCTTGGCGTGGCGGAAGATCAGGTCCTCGAGCGAGACGAAAGCGCGCCGCTCGCCTTCGTGCTGCACGCGGATCAGCCGCGGCAACATCGTCGGCACCTGCACCAGCCCGAAGGTGGGCTCGCTCGTGTGCAGCCGCTTCTCGAAGATCACGCCGACGTTGATGCTCTTGTTGCGGACGTGCGGGAACGGATGGACCGGATCGATCGCGATCGGCGTGAGCACCGGGAAGATGTCCTTCCAGAAGTGCTCGTCGAGCCCGGCCTGCTCGCGGGGACCGAGCTCGTCGGGGCCGAGCAGCGCGACACCCGCGGCGCGCAGCTCTTTGCGCAGCGTCGTGTTCCAGATCCGATACTGCTCGGCGACGAGCTCGTGCACGCGGGCGCTGATCGCCGCGAGCTGTTGCTCTTGCGTGAGGCCGTCCGACGGGACCTCGTCGAACTCGCCGTACAGCTGGGCCTTGAGCCCCGCCACGCGCACCATGAAGAACTCGTCGAGGTTGCCCGTGAAGATCGCCGAAAATTTCAGCCGTTCGTAGAGCGGAACGTTGGGCTCGTTCGATTCGGCGAGCACGCGCGCGTTGAACTCGAGCCACGACAGCTCGCGGTTGATGTAGAGCGCGGGCTCGTCGAGCCGGGTCGGGACGACGGCGAGCGGAACAGCGGCTGGCGCTGCGGCGGGTCGACTGGGCTCCGGCGAGGACGACATGGGCGGCACCCGAACCTGGAAGTTACTATCCTACACGGCGAGCCGCCGCGCGTCGGTCCCGTCACTGAATCGTCACCGTTACCGAATCGTCACCGCTGCCAGGCCCGGCGTTCGGCTCGAGACTGCGTGAAATGAATTCGTCGATCGCGGACCGAGCGTCTCAAGCTGAGCGCCGAACGGTCGTTCCAAGACCGCATGGCCTCGTCTCTCGGTCGGCTCGGTTTTTCGGCGCTGCTGCTCGCGCTCGCCGCTGGTTGTAACCAGGCGATTGCGTCCGAGCCCGCCGCGAAGACCAAAAAAGAGCAAACCGAAAAGCCGGCTGCTTCCGCCGCGCCGAACGATACCGGGGCTCACGGAAGTAAAGGTGAGGCGAAGTACGCGGTGCCGTTCGCGTGGGAGTCTTCTCCCGACGACCCGCTGGCCGTCGCGCGTTCTTTCATGGGGGAGGTGGTGCGTGACAACAAGTCGCACGCGGCGCTCGGCGTGAAGGTGTTCGCGGAGTACCGCGACGTGCAGAAGCCGCGCGCCACCGTCGTCACCTGCTCCGACTCGCGCGTTCACACGTCTGCCTTCGACGAGACGCCCGAGAACGACGTGTTCATGATCAAGAACATCGGCAATCAGCTCGAGAACGCCGAGGGTTCCGTGGAGTACGGCGTCGAGCACCTGAACACGCCGGTGCTGTTCGTGATCGGCCACACCGGGTGCGGCGCGGTCAAGGCCGCGATCGAAGGCGAGCTCTCCAAGCTGAGCAAGCCGGTCCGCGCGGAGCTCGAGCACCTGAAGCTCCCCGAGCTCACCGAAAAAGACGAGAACGCGGCCTGGGCCGAAGCCGTGGTCGCCAACGTCCGGAACCAGGTGGCGCACGCCGTCGAACACTTCGGCGGCCGCGTGCAGCAGGGCAAGCTGACCGTGGTGGGCGCCGTGTACGACTTCCGTAACGACCTCGGCCAGGGCGCCGGGAAGATCACGATCGTCGATGTGAACGGCAACGACGAGCCGGAGCGGATGAAGGCGTTCGTGACCGCGATTTCGACGCCCGGACCGAGCCTGCGCAGCGCAACGCGCGCGAAGCGCCGCGGCGAGGCGAGCATGGAAGCCACCGCGACCGACGACGCGGCCGGCCCGAGCGGAGCGAGTCAAGGCCCGAGCGGAGCGAGTCTGGGGCAGAAGGCGTGGTCGCCGAACGATCTCGCGAAAGCCCTCGCCGATCTGGAAGCCCGCCAGTCGAAGCCCAAGCCCAAGCACTGAAAGCCGCGACGCGGGAAGCGCCCGCGGTCCGTGACCAATCGCGTGCGATGTGGTTAACTCGTGTTTCCACCCTCGAGGCGACATCGAATGGCTGAGCAGGAATCACGGACGAATGGGGGCTCTCCGGCGGCTGGCGGCATGGTCTCTCAGATCGCTGCCATGCAAGATTACGGTCGCTACCGCGATCTGGCTTGGGAAGGCAGCTTCGAAGAGTACCTGAACATCGTCCGCGAGCGTCCCCAGGTCACGCGCAACGCATTCCAGCGCGTGTACGACATGGTGATCTCGTACGGCACCGAAGAGTACATCGACAACAAGAAGAAGCTCGTCCGCTACAACTTCTTCCGCGACGAGATCGACGAGGGCCGCGACGCGGTGTTCGGCCTCGACATCCCGCTGATGCGGCTGATGAACGTGCTCAAGGCCGCGTCCGAGGGCTACGGCCCGGAGCGCCGCGTGATCTTGCTGCACGGCCCGGTCGGCTCTTCGAAGTCCACCATCGCGCGCCTGCTGAAGAAGGGGCTCGAGCGCTATTCACAGACCACCGAGGGCGGTCTGTTCACGTTCCGCTGGGTGAATCTGGCCGCTACGGGGCTCGCGAGCGGCGGCTCCGACACCTTCGATTCGCCGATGCACGAGGAGCCGCTGCGGCTGATTCCGCCCGAGTGGCGCGAGCAGGCGATCGACAAGCTCGGTCTCTCGAACGACAAGTTTCGGGTGCGGGTCGAGGGCGAAATGGACCCGGCCAGCCGCTTCATCTTCAACGGGCTGTTGCAGCGCTACGAGGGCGACTGGGGCAAGGTCGTCGCCAACCACATCCGCGTGCGCCGCCTGCTCTTGAGCGAGAAGGATCGCGTCGGCATCGGGACCTTCCAGCCGAAGGACGAGAAGAACCAGGACTCGACCGAGCTCACCGGCGACATCAACTACCGGAAGATCGCCGAGTACGGCTCGGACTCGGACCCGCGCGCGTTCAACTTCGACGGTGAGTTCAACATCGCGAACCGCGGCATCGTCGAGTTCGTCGAAGTGTTGAAGCTCGACGTGGCGTTCCTCTACGACTTGCTCGGCGCCTCGCAAGAGCACCGCATCAAGCCGAAGAAGTTCGCGCAGACCGACATCGACGAGGTGATCATCGGTCACACGAACGAGGCCGAGTACAAGCGCCTGCTCAACAACGAGTTCATGGAGGCGCTCCGCGACCGTACGATCAAGATCGACATCCCGTACATCACGCGGCTGTCGGACGAGATCCGGATCTACGAGAAGGACTTCAACCTCGAGAAGGTGCGCGGCCGGCACATCGCGCCGCACACGCTGGAGGTGGCCTCGATGTGGGCCGTCTTGACGCGGCTCGAGGAGCCGAAAAAGCACAACCTGGCGCTGCTCCAGAAGCTCAAGCTCTACGACGGCAAGGTCTTGCCGGGCTACACGCAGGACACCGTCAAGGAGCTCCGCAAGGAGTCGAAGCGCGAGGGTATGGAGGGCATCAGCCCGCGCTACGTGCAGGACAAGATCTCGAACGCGCTGGTCAGCGACGCGGGCGAGGGCACGATCAACCCGTTCATGGTGCTGAACGAGCTCGAGAAGGGGCTCACCCACCACTCGCTCATCACCAGCGAGGAGTCGCGCAAACGCTATCGGGAAATCATCGGCGCGGTGAAGCGCGAGTACGAAGAGATCGTCAAGAACGAGGTCCAGCGCGCGATCAGCGCGGACGAAGAGGCGATCAGTAAGCTTGCCGCGAACTACATCGACAGCATCAAGGCCTACACCCTCAAGGAGAAGGTCAAGAACCGCTACACGGGCCAGGACGAGGAGCCCGACGAGCGCCTGATGCGGTCGATCGAAGAGAAGATCGACATCCCGGAGAATCGCAAAGACGACTTCCGGCGCGAGATCATGAACTTCATCGGCGCCAAGGCGGTCGAGGGCAAGCGCTTCGACTGGCAGACCAACGATCGGCTGCGGCGTGCGCTCGAGCTCAAGCTGTTCGAGGATCAGAAGGACAGCATCAAGCTCAAGACCCTGGTCTCCGCCGTCGTCGACAAGGAAACCCAGGAGAAGATCGACATCATCAAGAGCCGGCTGATGCGCTACTTCGGCTACAACGAGGTCAGCGCCACCGACGTCTTGAACTACGTCGCTTCGATCTTCGCCCGCGGCGACGCCAAGAGCTGAGCCCGGCTGGGACGGGAACGCAGGCCGCCCGTCCTCGGGTAGCCTCCGGGATCGGAGGCGGTGGACGCGGGCGGCGCTGCGTTCGTGGTCACTGATGGTCCAGCTGGGCTCTCGCGTCGCGTATCGCTCCAAGCTTGGCCGAGCGCAGCGCGTGTTCTCGCTCGAGCCGGGCGACGTACGCCGGGTCAACCTCCGGATCGGCCCGCGCCGCGGACAGCGCACGGGTCAAGAGCTCGAGCGAACGCCGATTCCCGTCCTCTGACGCGCTCAAATAGCGCCTCTCCTGCTCAGCATCTCGAAACTCCGGGAGCGCCCGCGCAGCCCGATCCATCGCGATTGGCAAGGAGCTCCGGCCTACATCCGGATCGACGCGTGAGGCGCAGCCGCGGAAGAGCAACAGCCCCGCGCCCGCGGCGAACAACCCTACGAGTGAGGCCATCGCCCAGCGATTCTTCGACTCGAGCTTCATGGATGCCTCCTCACTGTTGAGTCTCGCAGGCCGAGAACGTATTGATGCCGCTGCCGCCGATGCAGGTGTCGCTCAGCGGGCCGCCGTCGAGCGCGTCATTCCCGATGCCGCCGTCGAGGGTGTCGTAGCCGTCCTCTCCGAACAGCGCGTCGTTGCCGCTGTCGCCGAACAGGTGATCCTGGCCGGAGCCTCCGCGGATCAGGTCGTCATTGTTGCCCCCGTAGCACCAGTCGTCGCCCGCGCCGCCCGCGAGGGCGTCGTTTCCGTTTTGGCCACGCAATGTGTCCTGCCCGCTGCCACCGTCGATGAAGTCGTTGCCGTCCCCGCCTTCGATGACGTCGTCGCCGTCGCCGCCGCTCAGGTAGTCGTTTCCGCCCATCCCCTTGATCGTGTCCTGCGCTCCCTTGCCGAGGATGCAATCCGCGCCGCTCGTCCCAGTGAGCGTGTCATTGTTCGAGGTGCCGACGATGACGTGCGTCCCGGCCGGGCAGCAGCTCGAGTTGTCCCCGATGCCCACGACGACCTTCTGGGTCTTGGGCTGCGATTCGTTGCCGAACTGGTCGATGGCGAGCCACGTGACCGTGTAAACACCCGCCTTGAAGCTCGCGGGTGCGTCGTTGACCACGGTCACGCTTCCACCGCAACCATCCGACGCGGTCGCTTGCCCCAGGTTCACCGAAGTGCAGGTCGCGGCCGTCACGTCGGGGGGCGCGACGAGCGTTGGGCCCGTCGTGTCTACGACCGTGACGAGCGCGGTATCGCTTGCCTGGAACGTATCGCGGCTGAGCGTGAGCGTCGCCGTCGTGGTGCCGAGCGGAAAGCCACCGCTGGCCACTGGTTGGTTCGGAGTCTGCAGCGTGACCGGGGGCGCGCTCCAGGAATACGTGGCCGGCCCCCGCGGGCTCTGCGAGGCCGACCCGTCCAGCGTCACGACGGTCGAACCGGCGCTCGCGCACTCGACGAGCTGATCGGGCCCCGCGTCAGCGAGCAAGCAGCCAGGCGGCGCGCCACCGAGAGAGCACCCGTCGGGGTTGACGCTCGGATCTTGGTCCACGGCGTCCGGCACGTCGTTCTTGTTGCCGTCTCCATCGCAGATGTTCGGGATCAGATCGCCGTCGGGATCGCCCTCGACCTCCTCGGAGTCCGGAATGCCGTCGAGATCGCAGTCTCCGGCGTACGGCTCGGTCGTCGGCAGCGGAGGCGGCGTGATCGAGTTGTTGAAGAAGGACGTCGTCACGGTTCGCCTGAACGGCACGGTCGAGCGATCGCCGTCCGGGATCCCGGCCTGACCCGGTGACGACTCACCGGGCGCCTTGAGCGCGCCCTCCAGGACACGGCACTGGATCGTCGCCGTGTAACTCCCACGCCCGACCAGGAGGCTCGGATCGAGCGGCGAGACATGCGTCTCTGACGCCGGATCGTAGGAAAATTCGAGGTCCACTTGCGATTGGTCCGGTCGCAACAGCTTCCCGGTGAACTCGACGCCGTCCACGACCTGGCCGTCGTCGAAGTACGCGGCTGCAGTGAGCATCGTCAGCTCGCGACCGTTGACGATGTCCGAGGACGACGAGACATAGCAGTGCGGGTGGCTGTTGACGACGTGCGCGGTCACGAAGAGATCGGTGAACGGAGTTCCCGCTACGAGTTCGTGAATCGAGTAAACGCCCGGCGCGGGGTTCGGCAGCTCGAGCAGTTGGTAGTGCGCCCCCGAGGCGACGACGGGCAACGGATCGTAGGGCTCTCCGGGCCCCAGGAGCTCGTAGTTCGGCCCGAACGGCGCTTCGAAAATGCTCCCGTCGTAGGTGCCGGGATCCGAGACCAAGATGCGCAAGGCTTCCGCGCCGGGCTCCACCTGCACCGACCAATAGTAGTGACTCTTGAAGCCGTCGCTCGTGTCCAGGATCCAGGTCGGCTCCTCGCGGTGGCTGCGCGCCAGCTGCTGCCCGGAAAAATCGACACCAGCCTGCATCAAGGCCGGGATCGCTTCGGCAGAGCGTGGCGCGTCGAACATCTTGCCACCGGTGTTGCCCGATAGCTTCGCCGATGCGCCGCGGTCCGCGTCCGTACCGGTAGGAATGGTCGTCACGGTGATGCCGGCGGCCCTCGCAGCGTCGATTTGGGCGAGCATGCGCTGGACGGGCGTTGTGGGATCAGCCGGGGTGGGCTGGGGCACGTTGGCCTCCCCATCAGTCAGCAGCACGATCGACTTCGGCCCGGTGGTGCCCGAGAGCAGAGTGATGGCGCGCGCGAGCCCGGCCGCGACGTCGGTGTTCCCTTCCGGGATCGGATCCTCGCCCGGTTCGGTCGACGGCACGAGCGCAGCCCCGAGCGCGGCGGCGTCGAAGGGCGGCAGAGCGTCGCCCGACGGCGGCACCTGCTGCGCCACTTCATGATTGAACCACACCAAACCCGCGTTCTTCGCCACGCCCGCGAGCTGCGCGACCACGGCGCGCCCGCCTTCCTTCACGTAGTCGAGCCGCTTGATGTCAGTGAAAATGCCGGGCGAATCGACCTGCGCCATGCTGCCCGAGCGGTCGAGCACGAACACGACGTTGCCGTCGTCGAAGCTCGGCAAGGACGCGAAGGGCGTGATCGTGGGGGGTGGGCAGGCGGTGTCGTCGAGGGGGGCTGACACGGGATATGGATCGGCAATCGCAACGGCGATGTTCCAACGCTGATTCATGACGCGGGCCGTCGTGTCCCAGCTGGAATTCAGGAACTGTTCGATGTTGGCGTGGATGTTATTGACCGTAGACGGAGTGGTCACGGGTCCATAGCCGGGCCTCGACCAGGCGCCGTCCGGGTTCAACTGGCGAGCCAGGAGCGACATCGAGTGGATGGAGCCGTCGCCCCGGTGCGTCTGAGGATCGTAGCCGCCGCGCAGCAGGGCGCTGTGGTAGTTGAACGTGGGCCCTTCGGTCTCCGAAGTGCACCGCGTGTACATCGGGGCTTCGATCTTCTCCCCCGTAGAGTTCGTGAACACGCCGTAGCGGCCATAAACCAGAAGCTCCGTGGAGCTGTCCGGGGTTGACGCGCCCGGCACCTGGGTATCTCGGCTACGCAAGTTCTCGAAGTGGACCGCGAGATCCATCCGGCGCTCCGCGCTGCTGCCGCCGCGCACGAACACGCCGGTCGTGGCCGCGTCGCCGAGCACGAGGCGCGGCGGATTCGCCGGGTCGAACGGAACGCCATCGATCTCGAGCAGCCGGCCGTCCGCGTTCGCACACCCGGCCGCCGCGCAGATCTTGCTCGCGAACTGGAGCTCGAAGCGGCCCACTTCCTTCAAGGTTCCCGGCGCGGCCGACGCGTCGAACTCCCGCGCGTCCATCGCGAACAGCGCGGTGAGCTCTTGCCGGGCGTCGTCCCCGGCTCCATAGACGTAGTTCCTCTGCAGGAACAGGTACACCGGGTGGCTCGAGGGGCCCATCACCTCGAGGTTCGCGACGTTCAACGTCGAACCGGACACGAGCGGATCGTCCGGATGCACGTTCACGTCTCCGAGCTGGTCCCAGAGCTCGAAGGCCCGGACGATGAACTCGTTCGGCTCCTGACCCGCGCTCGCCGCCGCGCGAAAGGCCTCGAGGGTGATGCCCGGCGCAGGAGCCAGCGGGTACGCGAGGCGCGTGCTGCAGGCGCTGAAGTCGTAGGTGCAGTTGGCCTTGCACGTGACGTTGCCGCCCCGAAGCTGGGGATCGAGCACCGAGCAGGGGGTGGGCGGTGCGCTGTCCGTGCACTCGCAGCTCCCGGCGCCGATCTCCCCTTCGTCGCAGAGGTAGTCCGTGAGACACGTGTCGCGGCACCGGTCTTCCGCCGAGTCCGGACAGCGCGGCGTCGTGGCGAGCGTGGTGCAGCGGGCGCCGAGCTCCGCGGCCGGCGTGCTCTCGTCCGAGGTCCCGTCCGGCTTCAAGCCGCACCGGGGCGCGCCGCTCACCGAGGTCGGGTCCAGGAACCCCTGCACCACGATCTCGCGCGCTTCCTGCCCGAGGTTCGGTGCGCGGCCCGCGAAGTCGGGGTTGACCGCCTGCTTGTAGGCGTCGCCGAGCTCGAAGCTCTCCCAGCTCGAGAACTCGGTCCCGAGCTGGGCCCCGCCCGTGCTGCTGCCCGGCGAATCGCAGACGATGAACGGACTGACCAGGCAACCGCTCGAGCACGACAGATCGTTGCCGAGCAGGGGATCGAGGTCGCTGGGCGATTGACCCGCAACGTTCCGGCAGACCTCTGCATCGTGCTGCATCAGGTCGAGCGCCAGCGTCGCGTTGGCCGTCCCCGTGCTCCTGCCGGTGACCGTGTACGAGGAGCTCACCGTTTGAAACAGCGGAGCACCGCTCAAGTTGCGAAAGATCGGGTAGCCGTCGAACGTGCCGCCTACGGAGGGCGTGGCCTGGAGCTCGCTGCCCCGACCGCAGCTGTTGTCTTCCCAGTACATGCCGCCCATGCCGAAGATCAGGTGGCCGAGCTCGTGTGCGAGAACTTTGCCGTTCATGCCGGGCGAGTACAGGACGACGCGGCCGTTTGCGAAGGCGTTGTTCCACGGCTGTGGCTGGTTGCCGTCAAAATCAGCCAGCGGCATCTGATTCGGCGGATCGCCGAAATTGCCCATCGTGCTCGAACGTGCCCGGCCGCTCATCGGAAACCACCAGGCGTCCGCGTTGCCGCGCACCTTTTCTCCGGTGACCAGGTCGACCTTCGAGAGGTGGAAGCGGCCGTCCGTGGTGTCGCACACGTAGCGGTTCGCATCCTCGAGCGTCTGCCGGATGTGATCGTACTCGGCCTGCGACACCGCGGGGGCGGCCACGTACATGCTGAAGGAAATTTCCGAACGATCGCCGGTCAGCTCGATGCGGCCGTCGCCCGCGAAGCTCGGCGTCGCATCCGCGAGAACGAAGAGGGATCCCAACCCGCCCAGCACCTTGTTCCAATGCCTCATGTTGTCCTCCCGGATGCCGCGGACCCTAGACGCCGCGAACGGTTGAACGCAAGACGCTCCTGGTGTGGGGGCGCGGTTTGAATAAATAACTATCTGTCGCCGATGAGCCTGTCGCCGGTGATGCGCGGGTGGCCACGGTGGCGAACGCCGGGTGAACCGCTAAGCTGATGTCGCTTCAGATGTTCGTCGTCGCTCGGGCCATTCTCACTTGCAGCCTCGCGCTGGCTGCCTCGTGCTCTCGCGAGAGCACCCCGAGCGGCAGCCAGACTGCCGCAACGGGCGGCAGGGCAACGGTCAGCGGCGGTGTCGGCGCGGCTGTGTCTGGGGACGCGGGCGGCACCGACACCGCGGGAACCACCACCACAGCAGGTGTTAGCGACGGCGGCAGCTCGGGAGCCACGCCCCAGGGAGGAACCAGCACCGGTGGCGCAGGGAGCGGTGGTGGGCTCTCCGAGGGCGAAGAGCTCCTCTACGAGCTCGGTCTCAACGAGACATCCCAAGTGAATCAACTCCTCATCGACGGACCTTACGCCTATTGGTATCAGCGCACGGCCCAGCTCTACCGCGCGCCGAAAGACGGCAGCGGACCCATCGATGTCTTCGGACGCTGGGAGAACACCCTGAGTGGCTCCCGCATCGCCAGCGACGACACCTTCATCTACTGGCTCGACCGCACCCATTTGCGTCGAAAGCCGAAATCAGGAGGAGACACCGAGAGCATCGACCTCGGCGCCGACTACGGATCGACCGACTTCGCCCTCACCGATGACGCCATCATCGTCACTGCGTTCGGATGCCCAAGTGTGGTCCGCATCGACAAGCAAACGCTGGAGGTCAGTCCGCTCGGTGAGCCGCTCGATTTCGAAGTTATTCTAGCGGGCCACACTACGCTCATTGCTAGCGGAACGGCGCTCTACTGCGCCAACTATCAGCGCCTAGTCCGGGTCGATCTTGTAGACGGAACGAAGACCCTCTTGAGCGACGCGCTCACTGGTTTCCGCGCCATGGCCAACCTCGAATCATCGCTCTACCTGCTCGATTTCATGGGCAGCGGTCAGAAGCATCGCTTCTCTCGCTTGGATGGTGACGTGCTCACCACCCTCCTCGAACCCGCTTGGGGTGACTGGCCACACATGGCGAGCGATCCTCGAACGCATGAGCTCTTCTGGACGGGAGGCACTATGGCGTTCGCCTTTCGCTTCGCTGCTGACACGGGCGAAGTCTCGAGCTTTGGCGATCCCCGCGGCATCGGCAAAGGCTTCGCCCTCGACGACGACTACATTTACTTCGGAAACTGGGTCTGGGTCGGCGCCACCGAGGGCAATCCGGGTGGGCCGACAGGCAGCCTGCGTCGCATCAAGCGGCCACGATGATGTGAACGCGGCGCCCCGAGATCCGCAAAGTGGGTGAAGAAGGAGGGCATCTTCCCCTGGAGTAGCTTTGGCGGTGGAGTCGAAGAGTTTTCGGACGGCTATCCCGCGTGCTGAGCGCGGCGCAGGAGCGCGCTCGCGCCTTCGAAATCCAGGAGATAGGCGCCGAGCATTTCGGTTTGCCAGCGGTCGGGCAAGACCTGCTGAAACTTGCTCAGGCGATACTCCGGTACGAGCGAGCGTAGCTGGGCCCGCGTATCCGCGGAGCTCCAGAACACGGGCTCGCGCATCGGCGCGAGGACGCCCAGCACCGATTCTGGGCCGACCCCGTCGCCCTGAACCTTCAAGGCGAAGTTGTCCGGGACGACCTTCCATCCGCCCTTCCACTCGAGGGCGTATTTGAGCGTCTGATTGATGCGCCCTCCGGCGAAGGTCCACCACGTCACGGTGTCGCCGTCGAACTGCAGCGTGTCACGCGTCTCGCACAGCAATTGCCCCAGGTCGCCGCGCCACTCGGCGAGAGCCGCTTTGGCCCTTTCGTCGAGGAACGGATAGTCCGAGCCGCTCGTGAGCACGGCCTTCATCTCCTGGCACAGGTCGAAGCCGAGAAACTGAGGGATGTAGCCGCCCCAGCTCGGCTTCTTTCCGCGTGGCGCGGGGCGGACTCGGACCAGGCGCTCGTCGTGGTTGACGTGAACCACGAGCCAGGCGCGGCCGCCGAGGAGGAAGGTGCTCATTTCGTCGACCAGGCGATCGACGAAGGCTTGTTCGAGGCTGCCGAGATCGCGCTTGGACTCGGTTTGCACCTTGTAGAGCTGAGGGGTGGAGAACACGGCGTAGAGTTCGAGGAAGTTCTTCTTGCCGAAGACCTTCTCGGCTTTCTCGCCGAGGCTGAGCAGGCCGCCCGCTTCGAACAGGTAGCGTTCGCGCTTCATGTGCTCGATGAGCTCGAGGTACTCGTCTTTGCTGATGCCGCGGAAATCGGGCACGCGCTCCAGCATGGGCCAGCTGCGCTCGGCGCTGATGCCGCCAAACTGCTGGGTCATCGCGAGCAGCTGGTGAACGAGCACGGGCCAGCAGCGTGTCTCGACTCGAACGGGCTCGACCCACCCGCGCGCCGCGAGCAGGACGAGCGCGGTGTTCTGGACGACGTAGACCGTGTCTTCGCACAGGAACGTCATGTTGGCGACGGTGCCTTCGCGGCGGCCGGTGCGGCCCATCCGCTGCAGGAAAGAAGACACCGTGCTCGGTGCGTTGGCCTGAAAGGTGAGGTCGAGGCCGCCGACGTCGATGCCGAGCTCGAGGGTCGAGGTGGCGACGATGCAGGCGTTGGTTCCCTTGGCGAAGCGCTCTTCGGCGGCTTGGCGCTCTTCCTTGGAGACGGAGCCGTGGTGGACGAAGACCTCGATCGAGTCGTCGCGCATCTGGTCGGCGACTGTCTCGGTCAACGAGCGTGACTGGCAGAAGAACAGGCTCTTCTTTCCCCGGCCCTCGCGGACCGCGGTGCGCCCGAAGTCTTCGATGTCTTCTCGCAGGTAGATGGCGATGCGGCGCTCGGCCTTGGGCTTGGGCGGGTCAACCAGCACGCCCTCGCGCTTCGAGGTACCGGCGATCCATTGGACGATCTGATCGGGGTTGCCGACGGTGGCGCTGAGGCCGATGCGCTGGACGTCGTGCTGGGAGAGGTCGCGGAGGCGCTCGATGACGCTCATCAGGTGAGCGCCGCGGTCGGTGCCGGCGAAGGCGTGGATCTCGTCGATGACGACGTAGCGCAAGTCTTTGAAGAGCGTCTGAATCGGCACCCGCGGCGACATCAACATCACCTCGATTGACTCCGGAGTCGTCATCAAGAGCTCGGCCGGCTCGCGGATGAAGGCGGCTTTCTCGCTTTGCTGCGCGTCGCCGTGCCAGACGAAGCGGCGCAGCCCCACCATCTCGGTGTACTTCCCGAGGCGCACTTCTTGGTTGTTGAGCAAGGCCTTGATGGGAGCGATGTACAGCGCGCCCACGCCCGACGGCTGCTCTCGGACGAGCCCGGCGAGGACCGGGAACATCGAAGCTTCCGTCTTGCCGCCGGCGGTCGGCGCCAGCACGACGGCGTTCTTGCCGTCCAAGATGGCTTCTCCGGCTAGCTCCTGAACGGGCCGGAGCGATGTGAAGCCGAGCTCGTGAGCGATGGCGTGCTGCAGGCGCTCCGGGAAACGCGAGAAGACGCTCATTGGCTACATGCTCACGGAGGAGCCGCCGAAGTCGTCGTCGGGCGGGGGCTCGTCGAGCTTGCGCCCAGCGAGCACGGCCTCTTCCTCCGCCGTGAGACTCGCGGGTTGGAATCCGAGCAGCGCGGACGCGTCCTGTTCCGGGTCGTCAGCGAGCACGTCTAAGATGTTCACGAACCGCCGCAAGAACTGGCGGGGCACCACCCCTACGTCCCCGTTAAATCCTTCCGTCACCTGTTCAACTAGCTGTGAGATGATCGCCACTGGCAGTCGTCGCTCCGCGTCCTCGGGCGCCAAGTCCGGATGCAGAGAACGCAGCTTGAGGGCGACCTTGAGCAGCCGTTCCGAGTCGAAGGGCGTGAGGCCCAACTGCGGCTGGCGCAGGCTCGCCGTTCCGTTGAAGAGCTCGTACTTGATGCGCGAGTGCAGCGCCTCGACGCCCTTGACGCCGTGCCGGTCGTCGAAAAACGTCGGCGTGCCCGTGAACACCCAGAGCAGCCCGGGGTAGGTGCTCGACGCGTCGACGATCTGCCGGATCGCGATCATCGACTTTTGTCGAACGTCTCCGCGCATGCGGAGGATGGTCTCGGCCTCGTCGATCACGATCACGAGCCCCTTGTATTCGGCGCGCTTCACGATCTCGAGGATGCCGCGCAGGTACGCCATGGAGTCGGTGCTCTCGATGTCGCCCTTGATGCCCGCCTGGCTCTTGAGCCCCGCGGCGACATTGCTGCTGCCCGAGAGCCACGAGACGAGCGCGGTCGCTTCTTGGGGCTTACCGGCCTGCTTGAGCTCGAACACCCTGCGCACGACGCGCCCCATGTCTGGCGGTACGCGACCTCCCGTGTGTCCGATGAGCTCCTCGTCGAGCTTGGCCAGCACCTTCTGCTCGAAGTCTGGATCGTCTTCGCTGGTCCCGAGACCGATCAGATTCTCTTCGATGCCGCCGATCCAGCGGTCGAGGATGTCGCCGAGGGCATCATGCGGGCACGACGGCGTGCTGAGCCCGCTGACCACTTTGCGGTACAGCTCGTCGAACTTGTAGAAATGGAGATCGTTGTCGGAGACGACCACGAAGCTGGTCGCGAAGCCGCGTTCTTTGGCGTCTTGCAGCAGCAGGTTCGCCATGAAGGTCTTGCCGCAGCCGTAGCCGCCGCGCAGAAACTTCACGTCCCCTTCGCCCCCGCGGACCTCGTCGAGCTTGCGGTGCAGCTCTTTGCGGTGTTTCTCGATGCCAACGGCGAAGGCGTCGAGACCCCGATCGGGCACGGTGCCGTTGCGCAGGCGTTGGAAGATGTGGGCAGCGTCTCGAAAGGCCATGTCAGTCCTTCCTGGTGTAAGCCTTCATCCCTTGCACGGAGCGGATCTCGACCGCGAAGGGCAGGTAGCGGATCAGGTCGTCGAAGGCGCGCGAGAAGGCGCGCACGCGGCGCGGTGAGCCCAGCACCTGGGTGAGCTCGGCTTCGTTGATGCTGCGGCGTTGCTCCAAGATCAGGAGCGCGCGTCGGTAGGCTTCGTCTTGAATCGACTCGGCCCAGCTCGCCGTGCCGCCGGTCGCTGAGGGCGCCGAGGGGGCTGCGGACTCTGGAGGCACGCTGTCTTTGCGCTTGCCCAAGCGCCGATCACGGCTGACGTCGAAGAAGCCCTCGACGATCTTGGGCGTGACTTCCTCGAGGGCCTCGGCGTGGAAAATCTCGACGCGTACCTTCTCGTCGAGCTCGCCGCCCGTGATCTCGAACTCGACGAGCGCCTCTTCCTTCTCAGGGATCAGCGATAGCTGTCCGTTGACGAGCCGGGCCGGCGGATCCGCGTTCAGGACGGTAACAGCGAGGTCCCGCCGCTCGAAGACGCGCAGCGTGAGGCTGATCGTCTTGGGTGACGCGAACGACATCTCGCCCGTCGCCTGCCGCTGAAGGCGCACGGCGATCTTGAGGCGCTGCCGGCCCAGGTGTGCGGCCTCGGGGCGAGCGACGACCTCGTAGCGCGAGGAGGTCTTGCCGCGGGAGCCATGGCGCTCCAGCACCAAGACGGGGATCACTCGCTCTTGCAAGCTGTTCCCCCCGTGCACGAAGGGCGGGATCTTGTGCTTGGTCTTCCAGACCGCGGTGTCGGGGCGCAACACCAAATATTGGTCCTGTTCCACGTCGTATTCGAGCGCCGAGAGCTTTACCTCCAGCACGTCCGAGGCGCCCGAGGGCGCGGAGAGCAGAGCGTGGCGCCGCTCGGGCACCCGCATGCTGCTGCCGAACGAGACGCTCTCCGCAGCGGCATCTTGCAGCAAGAATCCGTGGTCCGAGGCGATCACGAAGCGTTCGACGCCGGCCTGGCGCAGCAGGGAAAGCGCAGACTTGAGCAGCAGCAAGGTGTTGTCGAACGTGGCGAGGTGCAGCTTGCTCTCGCCCGCGGTGTCCAGCTCCTGACTGTGGACCACGATCAAGTTGGCCTTGCCGTTCAGGCGCCTCTTGAGCTGGCTCAGGCTGAGGTCTTGGAAGTCTTCGAGCGGTAGGCTCTCCACCTGTCCGCCCACGCGCAGGCTCATGGCTTTCACGCGCGCTTCCGGTGTCGCGATTTGCGCTTCCTGGCTCGCGAGGCCCTTGATGTCGCCGTCGCAGCCGACGATCCGCAAGCGGCCCTGGACCTGCGCCGGAGCGAGGGCGTTCATGCCGACGGCGGTGATGGTCGGCAACTCCGCGAGGCGCGCCTGAAGTGTGACGACATACTTGTCGCGCTCAAGCTCCTCCGCGAGGCCCTGAGCCATTTCGAAGCGCAGGGCGTCCACCATCACGAACGCCACCCGGTCTCCCGAAGTCAGCTGCGGCGAGACGACCTGGTCGTAGATGGCGCGCTGGCGCAGGCTCTGATCGGGGAGCGCTCCGTGCGTGACGCAGAGCTCGAAGAACTGGCGGTTGATCGTGTCGGCCCACTCGCGGTACGCCCGCCGCACGCTGCTGCGCACCTCGAGCAGGGCGTCGTAGTCTTCGAGATCGGAAGCGACGAGGGCGTGGGCGCGTTGCTCGAGCTCGCGCTGCAAGCGGTCGACGGGTGCCAGAACCTCCGCGTAGCGATCGACGGCCTCTTGCAGGGAGCGGGCACCCTGGAGCTGGTTCTTGGTGGAGCTGAGCGCTTTGCCGGTCGCGGCGGCTCGCCGCAGCAGCTCCCAGGTGCGGCCGAGCTCGGGTGAGCGCTTCACCCAGAAGCACTTTTCGGGCGTGCGTTCGCTGCCGAGCGCAGTCCGCGGCCTGCCAATCGCCGTCGCGGAGGGCCCTCAACGCTTCCTTGCGCACGGTCGCCTCTTCGAACCGGAAGGTATCGATGCTACCGAGCGCCTGCGCGCCGTGGAGCTCCCGCTCTTGGGCCAGCCGTTCCTGAAAGTCGTTGGCCCAGCTCTCGTAGTCTTGCGGCCGTTGCTCGCGCAGCCGCGTCACGAGGCGTCGGCACTCGGCGGCGACCGGACCGAGCTTCGTCAGAGCTTGGAGCTCGGGCGTGACGGCGGCTTCGCGCAGGTCGTGCACGTACTCGACCGCCATCAAGAAGCTCGCGACGAGCGTCGGCACGGACGAAGGGGAGAGCGGCGCGTCGCCAATGCGGTACTTCCGGAATGCGGCGGTGAGGCCGACTTCCTTGGCCAGAAACGCCATCAGCTGCTCACCGCCCTCGGCGAGCTCGTCGTTGAAGCGCTTGCTCCCGCTCAAGAGCTCCATCACGACGTTGTCGCGTCCGATCCCCTCCAGAAGCAACGTCAGCCGATCGCGCGGCTCTGCGCGCAAGGCCGCGAGCCACTCGTCGGCACCCGACAGGCTGAGGTCTGGCCGTTTCAAAAAGTTCTCGGTTTCCTCCGGCGTCGGCCGACCCCACCGCGGCTTCGCGCACCAGCGTGCCGAGCCCCTTCTCGAAGACGGTGCCCGCCTTGTAGAGCTCGAACACCGGTGTCTCTTTGACGGTTTCCTTGTTCAGCCGGGGCAAGTGCACCAGCACCTTCTCCGGGTAGAGCCCGTTTCCGTACGGCTCGAGCGCCAGCATCAGCTCCAAGTAACTGCCGCGAAAGCCCACGACGGGATACTCGAAGTCGAGCTCGTGGCGACCGAGCGCGTCGACGAAGGCGTCGTACTGGCGGTCCGCGTCGAGCCACAGCACGAGCCCGCGGTCGCGCACCTTTTTGGCCAGCTCTTGGGCGAGGCGGGCGCTGGCGTTTTCAGGCACCATGAAGGGCACCGGTCATTGGGCGGATGCCCGCTCGGGCAGCAATTGGAGCGAATTGCCGAACAGTTCGTTTTTGTTGAGCTTTTGTGGTGGTCGCCCAGCAGGCTTCGCTCCCTCTGCAATTGAAGGTGCGAGGAGGCCGCGGAGCGTCGCGTCCCCTGCATGCGGCTAACCGACCAGAGGGGCTGCAATTGGAGCAAATAGGACAAATTGCGGATTTCATTGTCTTTACGGGAGCGGCAGGCACCTCGGCAGGCGCGTCGTGCAATTGGAGCGTCAGGCCCAGAACGGCAGGTACTCTGTGTAGCGGCGCGACCCGCTCTCCGGGTCGGCCGGCTTGATCAGACCGCGCTCGAGCGCGTCACGGAGGATCCGCGAGGCCGTCGAGTTCTGATCGCCTCCGAGTTTGAATCGCTCCCGCAACGAAGCGTTCGTCATCACCTGATTGGTGACGCAGCGCAAGCAAGCATGCTGGTAGCACGCGCGAATGCGATCTTCGCGGCTCGTTCTCCCGAAGGGCTGCGGAGCGAACAAGATGGCGTGTGTCTGCCCCGGACCTAGGCGAAAGTCCGGAGCAGGGAGCTGGTGGACTTCCGCCAGCGCTACGACGCGATCGATGCCGCTGCTCCGCTCCTCGCAGATCTTCAGTCGCCGCATCAGATCCGTCAGCCGTTCGTTTCGAGCCTGGTACCCATCGATGAATCGTTGCGGCTCGATCACCGGGAGCCCAGGGTTCGAGAGCTCGATGCGGTCCTCGTAGAGCTCGACCATCACACGGCCAGGTGTCTCGAGGTCCTGGTGCACGAGAGCATTCGCGAGCAACTCACGGATGGCGACCTCGGGGTAAACCTGGATCGTTCGTCGGAGCGCGCGCTCGATCACCTCGTTCGAAGGCAGCTTGGCGTTGATGTACTCGATGAGCCCCTCGAACCCGACTGCGAAGCCTTGTTTACCGAACTGGTCGGAGAGCGGCTCGAGCTTGCTGCGTCCCTTGTAGACGATGACGCGCGGGCTCTTTCGCTTGAGAAGGTCGAACTGCTCGAGATTCTTCGCGAACAGCAACGCCCCTAAGTTGGTGATCGCGTACCGATCCCGCTTGTCGACCACGAGCCCCTCGACGGCTAAGCGAGCCAGCACCGCCCGCCGCTCCGCGGGGTAGGGAAGCCCGACGCGATCGAAGTAGGCTTGGGTGTCGAGGAGCTGGATGATCTCGCTGCCGTCCTGATCGTCCAGCGCGATCCGCTCGACGAAATCTTGTTGGCCTTCGGAGAAGATCACCTTCAGGCGATCGGCCGTCATCGGCACCAACTCGTGACCGGCGCGCATGTAGTAGGCCCCATCGAGCTCGAAAGCGGTGCCCTTTGGACGTCCCGGAATGTGAAAGACGAGGACGCGTCCATCGGGATGCACCAGCTCCTCGACCTCGACGCGAAAGCCCACCCATTTCGGGATCTTCGAACGCAGATCGGTCAGGTCTCGGATCACGTCGGCGGCGATGCCTTCCGGCCCCTCGATCAGCCCCACCACCTTTTCTTTCAGCGCGCGCAGACCACGGCCCGGGTCAGCGGCGGTGGACAGCTTCTTCTCCCTCTGGATCATGGCTTCGATGAACTCGGGCCCTGCCGAGCGGAGCCGCTCGAGGAGCAGACTGTGCAGCGGGATGATCCCGGTGTTCCAGCCTGCTTCGCGGAGCCGCTCGCAGACCTCGTGGATAGCGCGCCGCAGCGCGAGCTCGTCTTCGGGGTCGTACGGTAGGATCGCGAAGTTGTAGTTGCGCACCGTGCTGATCTGCGGCCCGTCCTCGCGTAGTAGATCTTTCTGGAGCGCCTCGACCGAACGGGACAGCGCGGAAGGCAGTGCGAACTGGTTCATGCCGCGCTCCGCAAGTGAGCCATCCCCCAAGCGCGGATCGACGGCTCCGTGAACGTGAGCTCGACGGCACCGCCGAGCTCGGCGAACCGAATGCCCGGCACACGGGACGCTACGAAGCGGAACGACTCCGCGGTCACGCCCAGGCTGCGCAAGTACGGATTGTCCGTGAGCGAGCCCTCGAACACCACGTCGCGCAGCACGTACAGCGTGTAACCGATGACCAGATCCGGCGGCGTCACCGAGGTGAGGGGACGCGGATCCCGCCGCTCGCCAAGCAGCCCGGCTTCGAAGGCCGTGGCCAGCAGGTTCGAGCCAAATTTCGTGGCCGTCGTGCTGCTCCAGCGCTCCGGATACAGCTCCCGCACCCAGCGCGCGACCTGCTCGCGATCGACGGAGCTGTAGCCCAGCGCTCGGCGTTCCGGCAGAAACACGCCGACGAACTCGCGGTAGATCGGATCTGCGAGGGCCGTGTGCACGTGACAGATCCACGGGCGCAGCGCAGCCGGAATCGTGCGGAGCTCGTGCAACAGCTCGAGCGATTCTGGGAAGGCATCGAAGCGCTCCAGCATGTCGCCCATCAACGTCCGCACGCGCGCGTCGCTCTTCAGCCCGAACCAGCGCGCTTCGAAGGCCGCTCGGGCTCGCTGGCCCGGGGCAATCGTGGTGTCGACCTTTTGCCAGTAGGCGTAGCAGTCGTCCGTCGCGAGCGTCGTGCGCAAGATGCGCGTGTGCACCGCCGTCACCTCTCGGCGCTGCGGAGCACGGCGAGCTTCTCCAGGGGCCACATCGAGATTCATCCCCGAACCTCGACATACGGAAGCGGGTACTTCGCGGAAAGCGGCAACAGCGCCGCAGCCAGAAGCCGCGCAAGCTCGAGCCCGCGCGCGCCCGGAGCCGCGACGCAGCGCCCTCCGGGCGTCACTTCCACCTTCGGCTTCCCCAGCCGCTCGAGCAGCGCCTCGAAGGCCGCCTTCGACCACGGGCTGCCAACGAAATAGCCCTCGCCGAACACCTGTGACGGCGACCGCAGTTGCTGGCGATGGAACGCGAGCCGATCGCTCAGTGGCTCGTCCAGGCTGAAGCCCAAATGAAACAGCGTGAGCGCGCGCTCGCCGAGCCCCGATTGCTCGCGCGCTGCGGCATCGACACGGGAAGCCGCGTCGCGAACCAAGATCAGACTTGCCCAGGCGGCCGTTCGCGGCACGAGCCGCGTGAACAGATCGCCGCCCCCTTCGGGATCTACCAGGTCCGACTTCCACCAGCCGAGGCGCGCCGGATCACCTGCCGCTTCGCCGGCCCAAGCTACGGCCAATTGCAGAGCGAGGAGCTCGTCGAGCTGGGCGGGGTAGGACGGTCCATGGGCGGCGCGCGACCCACCTCGGCAGGCCTGAACGCTCAAGATTTCTCGGAAGCCTCGGCGCCGTCAATGCCCATGTCGCGCGCGTCGTCCTCGTCCTCGTCCTCGTCCTCGAGAAGCTCGTCCTCGAGCTCTTCGAGCGCGTCGAGCGCGCCGGTCCAGCCCACGCCCCGGGCGCTCCCGAGAAAGTCGTAGTTGCCCGACCCGACCGCTCGATCGAGCTGCGCGACGATCCGGGCCACGTCGTCATAGGGCCCCGGAATGTAGTAGGGACGCGTGAGCGCGAGCGTCGGGGGGAGGAGGGGGTCAGGGCGCGGCTCGAGCAGAGCGCGACGAAAATCGCGGTGCGGCTCGAAGCCCAGCGAGCGCGCGTAGTCGAGGGCGTGAAAGGCGAGCGACTGTACGACCAGCGGCTCGCACCGCTGGAGTGGCTCTTGGTCGCTCATGCGCCCGACCATCGCTGCGAGCTCGAGTTCGCTCAAGGGCGCGAGCAGACTCGCGTCCTTGATTCCGAGACAGGTCCGGTCGACCAGGAGGACCTCGGGAAGGAGGAGACCGCTGACGCGCCGGGTGATGAGGGCGCTGATGAGCGAGGGCGGATCCTCGTTCGAGTCAATGCTCTCGGAGACCCAGGCCGGGCCAAAGGGCGCCTCGTGCGCGCGGCGCAGCAGGCCAGCGGGCGAGCTCGCCTCCGCCAGACGGTGACTCTCTTTTCGTGCGAGAGCACGCTTCTTTTTGGCCTTCTCTAGCTTCTTTTGGCGCTTCCTGGCGTTGCTTTGAGCCATGACGCGCCTGTCACATGGCAGTGCCTGTTCGTCAACCGGCGAGCGCGCGCGACGATCGGAAGCTCAGTGTCGCTCGGCGAGCGGCTCGGGATGCGCTACCTGGGCGTGCTCCGGCGCGAGCTCCGGCGAGTGATTCGCGAGCACGGACAGCGCGCGCCGCAACATCGAGCGCTCTTCTTCGGAGAGCAACGCGGGATCGGTCGTGAGTAGCTTCTCCGAGTAGCGGAGCCAGCGCCGGGCACGCCGCGAGTCCCCGAGCGCCAGCAGCGTCGCACCCCGATACAGCCCGTACTGCGCTTGCTCGCTCGGCGAGGCCTCGACGAGACGCCGTTCGGTGCGTTCGAACACCTCGGCCGCCTCGATGTAGTAGCCACCCGCGTAGAGCTCGGCCCCCCGAGTCACGTACTGGCTGCCGCACCCCGGGACGCTCGCCAGTAGCAGCAAAGACAAGATCCAAGACACCCTTTGCGTCACCGTGCCACGATAACCTTCCTCCCGGCCGAATACCAGGCAACCCCTCAAAATTTGCGGGGATTTAGGCGTGGATGTGGCCCAGTGGGTGTGCCGCGGCCCCGCTGTCCGCGCGGAATTCGCGTGAAACCCCGCGCGAAGAATCGCGTTGCCCTCTGGCACAGCGCTGTGCCAGCATGGCGCACCTACGTGGCCCGGTGTGCCGGGGCTCATTCCGTGGCCCAACCGGCAGGACAATTTCGGAGGTTTTCATGACTTATCGGCGGCTCGTCAGCGTTGTCGCGGTTGGCTTTGCCCTCTCGGCTCGTTCAGCGTGGGCGCAAGGCAATCCCACTGAATCGGCCAAACAGCCGAGCACCGAGCCGGTCACGCAGAAGGGCGAGGCACCGGTCGCCGAGGGCGAGGCGCCGCCCGACTCGGTACAGAACGAGCCGACCGCCGAGGCGGTGGATGGGGAAGCTCCGAACGGCGCAGCCAGCGAAGAGGACAAGCTCGTTGCCGATGCCGAGCTGGGCGGTTCACCCGTCGAGCTCCCGGGGCGCACCTATTACTTCGTAGGCGCGCGCTACCGGCTGATCGTGGTGCCGAAGTTCATCGTCGGCCTGTTCGGCGATGGCGGCAAGACCGTGTCCGTGCAGTCCGGCGGCGCGGAGTTCGGCATCCGCAAGGACGGCTTCGAATACAACTTCGGCGCCTGGCTCGCGGCGTACTCGATGGATCCGACGACGTTCAAGGCCAAGAGCGACGGCGAAGACGCGTGGGAGCTGGTCGAGAGCAAGATCAAGATCCTGTACCTGACCGCGGACTTCATGTGGACCCACGACTTCTCACCGGAGTTCGGGTTGAACTACGGCATGGGCGCGGGGCTCGGGCTGGTGTTCGGTCCGCTGATCCGCAACCAGGCGTACCGCGCGGCCGACGGCAGCTACCAGGAGTGCACGGGGCCGGGCAATCCGGCGGTTGCCGATTACTGCGGTGGCGACAACGACCACTACAACGACTACGAGGAGCCGAGCTGGGCCGACGGCGGCTCGAAGCCGGTCGTGTTCCCGTGGCTCGCGGTGCAGACCGGCTTCCGTTACAAGCCGCACCGCAACTTCGTGGCGCGGCTCGACGCCGGCTTCGGCTTGAGCGGCTTCTTCATCGGCGTCGGAGGCGACTACGGGCTCTGAGCGCGCATCCTCTCCGGGTGAGCTCGATCTGCCGGGGCGCTACGAGCCGCTCGGTCGGCTGGGCAAAGGCGGCGGCGGCGAGGTCTGGGCGGTTCGCGACCGGCACAGCGGCGCGCGCTACGCGCTGAAGACGCTCGACCCGGGCGCGAGTGAGCGCGAGATGGACGCGCTGGTGCGGGA
>JALYWZ010000835.1 GCA_030852505.1 Myxococcota bacterium
GCGTTCGGCGGCGGAGGGGCAGAGCGCGAGCGCCGCGCGGAACCCAGAGGCGAGCACCGGGTCGACGGTCCCGGGTCGCAGCCCCCGCTCCTGAGCGCCCCCGAGCAACACGGGTGACGGCGGTGCGCCGCGGAACACCAGCGCGCCGATACCTTTCGGGCCCCGCAGCTTGTGCGCAGCCACGCTGAGCCGGTCCGCCCCGGCAAACGCACCCGGCTCGCCCTTGCCGAAGGCCTGCACGGCGTCGACATGGACCTTGAACCCGAGTCCGCGAGCCCTGTCGATGAGCTCGGCGACCGGTTGAATCACGCCCGTTTCGTGGTTGACGGCCTGCACCGACACCCAGGAGCCGGCCGGCAGCCCCGCGCTCACCAGCTCGGAGGGATCGAGGCGGCCGTCCGGATTGACCGGGAGCCACTGCACTGGAACACCGCGGCGCTCGAGCGCTTCGGCGACGCGCACCACCGACGGGTGCTCGAGCCGGCTCGTGAGCAACCCGGGCGCCGAGGACAGCGCGAGGTTGTTCGCCTCCGTGCCGCCCGAAGTCAGCACCACGTCGCGGGGCTCGGCTCCGAGCAGGCCGGCCAGCTCCTCGCGCAGCGCATCGACGATTTGCCGCGCGCGGCGTCCGGCAGCGTGCACGCTCGAGGGGTTACCCCAGGCCGTTTCCGCGGTCGCGAACATGGCCGCAAGCACGGACGGGTGCGGCGGCGTCGTCGCGTTCCAATCGCAATACAGGCCGCCCGCGGCGGTGCTCGGACTCGCCGCCACGGCTGCGTCTCAGGCCAGAGCCATGCCGCGCGGCCGCGTGGACTCCGGAGGCTCCGGTACCTCGGCGAGCACCAGGTAGACCGCAGCGCCATTGAAGCGCTCGCCGAGGATCTCCTCGTTGGCCGGCGATGCCAGGCGCACGTCGCCGCTGTGGCCGCGAGCGACGCCGCGGGTGATGGCGAGGCCGATCCCGGTGCCGCCGTGCTGGCGCGTGGGCGAGCCGTCGACCTGGTAAAACGGCTCGAACAGCCGCTGCGCCTTCTCTTGCGGGACGCCCGGGCCGGTGTCTGCGATGCAGATCTCGAAGTGGCCGGACTGCAGGCGGCGCGCGCGCACGCCGACCGCGCCGCCCGGTGGGACGAACTTGGCCGCGTTGTCGAACAGCTGATCGAGCGCGCGGCCGATGCGATCCACGTCGCCCATGCCGGTGAGCGTGCCGCGCTTGGGCAGGTCGGCGACGAGGCGCAGCTTGCCTGCGTCGAACGCGGGTTGGCGGCCGATCGAGGCGCGCACCACGTCCCCCAGATCGTACTCGCGGGGGGCGAAGCGCATGCGGCCGGTCTCGAGCGCCGTGACGTCGAGCAGGTTATCGATCAGCCGCCGCAAGCGCTGCACGCAGTCGTCCATCGCGCGCAGCGCCTTGCTCTGAGGAGTCGTCAGATCGCCGAGCTCACCGTCGATCAAGAGCTTCAGGTAGCCGACGATCGGCGTCATCGGCGTCGCGAGCTCGTGGGAGATGTTCCGGTAAAACTCCTTCTTCGCCTGGTCGAGCTCGACGAGGCGGCGGTTGGCACCGGAGAGCTCCGCGATCTTCTCCTCGAGATGAGAGACGATGCGCTGGCTCTGCAGCAGCAGCGTTTGACTCGTGGCCTCCGACGGGCTCTCGCGCCGCCCCTGCAGATAGCCGCGCACGGTGTCCGCGAAAGAACGCGCGTCGATCGGCTTTTGCAGATAGCCGTCGCACCCCACGGCCAGACTCGCCTCGCGATTTCCCTCAGCGGTGATGGCGACGATCGGAACCCCATGTAGGCTCGGCTCGCTGCGCAGACGCAGCGTCACCTCGTATCCGTCCAGGCCCGGAATGGCGAGATCGACCAGGACCAGGTCAGGGTGTTCGACAAAAGCCTTACGGACGCCGTCCAACCCGTCGACTGCGTCCACTACATCGAACCCAGCGGGCCCGAGCAGCTTGCGCACGAGAAGCCGGTTCGCCGGGTCATCCTCGATATGGAGGACCTTGGGCATGTGCGGGGACTATGGCCCCAGAGCTCGGGCTCGGCAACGGGGAATCTCGTGCTAAACATGGAAGACTCTCGTGAGCGCGGCAGGCAGTCAGGAAGAGCGTCGGAAACGCATTCTCATCGCCGAGGATGACACCGCGATCTCCGCGCTGCTCTCACGCGTGCTCAGTCGTTCGTACGACGTCGTCTGCGCCGATACCGGCACGCAAGCGCTGCAGCTCGCCCAGGAGGGCCCGCCGCCCGATTTGTTGCTGCTCGACGTCATGATGCCGGGCATGGATGGTTTCCGGGTCGCAACGGGCGTTCGCTCGCTGCCCGGATTGAAGAGCGTGCCGATCATCTTCCTGACCGCGAAGACGTCGCCCGCGGACATCATCGAGGGCATCAAGCACGGCGCTCGTCACTACATTCACAAGCCGTTCAAGATCGACGACGTCGTCGCCAAGGTGAAGAAGGCGATCGGCTGAGGCAGCCGTTCCGGCGTTGCTGTAACGCCGCCCGAACGAATAACGAAGCGGCGCGCTCCGTAGAACAGTGCACACCGGCGACTGAGCCGGCCGTCGCCGAATGCCCCAACTCCCGTGTTTCTTCCTCGCAGACGCGACCGCCCGGCTAGAGGCCGCGCTGCGATCTCCGTCGTCAGCTGGAAATGCGCGGGAAAGTATGAGATCAAAGCGGGCACGGGGAACGGACAGATCCTTCCACGAGCGTCTTAGGTAGGGAGAACGACCATGAAAGCTTGGCTGCGTCTGATTTCGGTTGGTGTGATCGGTGGCCTGCTCGCGTCCGCGTGCGTGATCACGAGCGATGATGATGGCGACGACGAGAACGGCGAGGGCGGCGAAGGCGGTGACGAGAGCACCGGCGGCCGTCGGCCCACGGGCGGCGCTTCGACCGGCGGTCGCGCGACCGGTGGCACGGGAAC
>JALYWZ010000836.1 GCA_030852505.1 Myxococcota bacterium
GGCTCGGTGAAAGCGTCGGGCTCCGTGAACGCGACAACGAAGTAAGCGTTCGCTTTTGACGCGTGCGAGCGGAGGGCGGATAACCGGGCGATGCCTACCCTCCCCCTCCGCCCGCTCGCCGTCCCACTGTTCGTGGTGGCGGGGCTTGCGCTCGGCGGGTGCGCGAAGCCGGCGCCGCCGACCGTGAAGCCCGTATCGATGCGCGCTACGTCCGTGAGCCCCGAGCGGCTGCAGCTGGCCGTGGAGCTCGACGTGCACAACCCGAACTCGTTCCCGCTCGCGGTCCAGAGCGTGACCGGCCTGCTGTCTCTCGACAACGGGGCGACGTTGGGCGCGGCCTCGGCGGAGCCGCGCACGGCGCTTCCTGCGCAAGCCAGCACGGCCGTGACTCTGAACCTCGATGTGCCCTGGCAGAACCTGACCGCGCTCGCCCCGTTCGCGCTGTCGGGCACCGACGTTCCCTACCGCTTCAACGGCACCGCCCGGCTCGGAGGAGATCGGCTGAACACCGACGTCGCCTTCACGCTCGACGGAAAGCTGACGCGCGGCCAGGTGATCGAGCTCGGTTTGCGCGGGCTCGGCGCGCCGGCTGCCCGCTGACTGCCAGCCGTCTCATTCTAGGCCGGAAATCGATGGTTTTCGTGACTGCGCGGGGTTAGCTGCTACACCGCGCGGCTCGCGCACGGTCGCGTGCGCCCCGTCTCACTATGATTCCACAACCCGATCCCTCCGCCGCGCCCGAAACCGATTTCTCCGAGCTCCTGGGCGCGCCCCTGGCTTCTGCACTTGCCGGGAAGGGATACACGACGCTGACGCCGATTCAGAAGTCGGTGCTGGATCCGGCGCTCGACGGGCGAGACCTGCGGATGAGCTCGCAGACGGGCTCCGGGAAAACGCTGGCGGTGGGGTTCGTGCTGCGTCACGCGTTCGCCGAGCCGATGCCGCGCGGCGGACAGGCCTCGCAGCCGCGGGCGCTGGTGATCGCGCCGACGCGCGAGCTCGCCAAGCAGGTGGAGGCCGAGCTCGGCTGGCTCTATGCGCCGCTCAAGATCCGCGTGGTCGCGCTGACCGGCGGTGCGAGCTACCGCGACGAGCACCGGGCGCTGGCGCAAAATCCGGGCATCGTGGTGGGCACGCCGGGACGGCTGCTCGACCATTTGAACCGCGGCAGCCTGAACGGCTCGCTGGTGCAGACCGTCGTGCTCGACGAAGCGGACCGGATGCTCGACCTCGGGTTCCGCGAAGAGCTGGAAGCGATCCTCGCGACCTTGCCGGAAGGCCACCGCACGCACCTGGTCTCGGCGACCTTCGATCGTCAGGTCGCGGCGCTCGCCGATCGCGTGCAGTCGAACGCGACGACGGTTCAGGGCACGCCGCTCGGCGTCGCCAACCACGACATCGACCACGTGGTGTACCTCGCTCACCCGCAGCAGCGGATCGACGCGCTGATCAACCTGCTGTTGATGCAGCCGGACGCACAGACGCTGATCTTCGCGCGCACCCGCGCCGAAGTCTCTGAAATCACGGAAGAGCTTCGAAACCAGGGTTTCAACGCCGATTCCCTGTCGGGCGAGATGCCGCAGGACGCGCGCAACCGCGCCCTCGCGGGCATGCGCCGCGGCGCGACGCGCGTGCTGGTGGCAACCGACGTGGCCGCCCGCGGCATCGACGTGCCGGCGATCGCCTTCGTGATCCAGCTGGACACGCCGAACGATCCCGACACCTACACGCACCGCAGCGGTCGTACGGGTCGCGCGGGCCGCAAGGGGACGAGCGCGCTGTTGATCCCGCCCGCCGCGCTGAACCGCACCAAGTCGCTGCTGGCGCGCGCTCGCGTTCGCCACCGCATCGAACCCGTGCCGAGCGCCGAGGCGATCCGCGCGGCGGAGGACCAGCGGGCGCTCGCCGAGCTGAACCGCGAGCTCGACGCCGAGGTGCCGGAGCGGATCCGTGAGCAGGTTCGAACGTTGCTCGAGACCGGAGCCGCCGAGCGCGCGCTCACGCATCTGTTGCTCGAGTCGCAGAAGGCTTCGCCGGAGCCGCGAGTGATCCAGGCCATTGCTCCGCAGCCGGACCGCAAGCGCCCGTTCCAGGGCGGCCCGCAAAAGCGCGAGCTCGCTCCCCGGGAGCGCAGCTTTGCTCCGCGTGAGCGCGACTTTGCTCCGCGCGACCGCGGTTTTGCTGCACCAGGCCGCGACTTTGCCCCGCGTGAGCGCGACTTTGCTCCGCGCGACCGCGCTCTTGCTGCACCAGGCCGCGACTTTGCCCCGCAAGCCCGCTTTGCCCCGCAAGCCCGCGGCTTCGCCCCGCTGGGCCGCGACTCTGCCCCGCAGGGCCGCGACTTCGCCCCGCAAGACCGGGCCGAATGGGTTCCGTTCCACGTGTCGTGGGGCGAGGAGCACGGCGCGGACGCTCGCCGGCTGGTCGCGATGCTCTGCCGCCGCGGCGGTATCCGCAGCTCCGACATCGGCGCCATCCGCGTCAGCCGCAAGTTCTCGAGCGTCGAAGTGGCGGCCCGCGTCTCCGAAGGCTTCCGCCACGCGACCCGCGCGCCCGACCGCCGCGATCCGAACGTCTCGATCATTCCGGCCTGAGCCGGCTGCACCTAGCTCAGCTGCCGCGACGGGCGGCGGCGTCGGGTACGGGCGCCGGGGGCTCGCCGGTTTGCGGCGCATCCAGCTTTTGAATCGCCAGGGTGCGAAGGTGTCGGCGGCCGGCGATCACGGTGGGCGTCTCGGTCTCCTCGAAGGTTTGCGAGTCGGGTGCTTCGGCGTCGCTCATGCTCGGATCAGTGGGACCGAGCCGAGTGAATTTCTGAAGCCCCACGGTTGCGAGAGCTCTGCCCGCCCGGCCGAGCGGCGCTCAGCGCCGGCGGCGGCGTGAACGAGCGACGAGCCAGGCCGCTGCAAAGAACGCGAGCGGTGTGGCGG
>JALYWZ010000837.1 GCA_030852505.1 Myxococcota bacterium
CGTCCGTGTCGGTCCCGGCCACCGTGCCGCTGGCGATGGCGCCGACACCGCCGGCGCACCGCATCTTGAGCACGCGCGTCGAGACGCCGAAGGCCGACACCCCGATCACCTATCGCGAAGAGGTGTACGTGGTCGAGCCCGGCACCTCGCGCGAGAGCACGGAAATCCTGTTGATCGAGCGCTTCGAGCGGGTTCGCTCCGAGCTCGCTTCGAGCCCGCCGGGGCAGCTCGTGCGGCTCGCGGTGTTCGACGTCGAGTTCGAGGGTAAGCCGCCGCACCCGCCGCTCGGAACGCTCGCGTGGAAGGACTGGCGCGGCGCTCCCGTGCTCGGCTTCCCGTACTTCGGCGAGGCGGCGCCTCCGATGACCTCGAGCCTTCCGCCGCGGCCGAGCGGCGCGTCGGACGTGGTGATCGTGCCTCAAAACCCCGCGCCGTCGCTGTCGGAGATGCTGCCGCCCGAGCCGAAGCGCGAGCCCGCGCCGGCCGAGGCTCCGAGCGAGCCGGTGCCTGCGCCGGAAAAGAACGAGCCTGCGACTCCCCCCGAGACCCCGGCCAAGCGCGACCTCGCGGCTCGCCCGCGGCAAGACTCGAAGCCGGACGCGGTTCGTCGGGGCGCCGACGAGGACCTGGTGAGCGAGCTGTTCGAGCGCCTGCACGAGCTGGTGTTCGCGAGCGGCGTGGTGGCGGGCGCAGGCTACGTGCTCGACGTGTTGATGGAGCTCATCCCGAGCGAGCTCGCGCTCGTCCAGGTGTTCGATCTCAACGCCCGCAAGTTCGTGGTCGTGCAGGCGCGCGGCCCCGGCCTCGAGAAGGCGCTGCTCGAAGCCACGCCCGACACGGACGAGCTGATCGCGGAGGTGATGCACAGGCCCCGTGCGCTGACGTTCGAAGCCGCGGGGGACGCGCGCTTTCAGCGTGGTCGCTGGCGCGCCGCGGCGTCGCCGCTGCAGCACGTGCTGTGCGGTGCGGTGCAGCAGGGCGGCCGCTACCTCGGCATGATCGAGCTCGCCAACCCGGTGGGCGGCAAGCCCTACGGCAAGAACGAGATCAACGCCCTCGACTACGCGTGCGAGCAGTTCGCAGAGTACGTCGCGACTCACCCGGTGGTGATCGATCGCGACGTCGTGCTCGGCGGCTGAAGGCGAAGCGGGGCGTCATGGCCGACCGCCCTCGGCGCGAGCGCCTGCTGACGTTTCTGCTCTTGCCGGCGATCATCGTCGGCGTATTCGTGCTGGCCGGCGTGATGTTTCGTTCGAGCTTCCAGCTCGAAAAGCTGCGCGAGCAGTCGGTGGTGGAGGCTACGCTCTTGCTCGCGAACGAGAAGGCCGACCGCCTCGACAAGCGCATCATCGAGCAAGACAACACGGTGCGCTCGGTGCTCGACGTCTCGGAGCGCGAAGACTTCGGCTCGAAGTGGCTGGAGTCGGCGGCGATCCAGACGCCCACCGTGCGCGCCGTGCTGCTGGTCGACTACACGCTTCCGGAGCGCGACGTGGTGGCGGTGGCCTCGCGCGCTCCCGGGCTCGAGAACGAGCGATTCCGGCGTCTGCTCGTGCACTCGATGCTGAACGACATGAAGGTGGGGGCGCCCGACGACGAGCTCCGCCATCTGCACCGCAGCTACCGGGGCCAGAGCTACCTGATCAGCCACTGGGGCGTCGAGCACGACGGCCGCCGCTACCTGGTCGTGGTCTGGCACGACGTGCCCCGCATCGTCCACGATCTGTTCCCCCAGCTCTACGCGGACGCGCAAGACGCGCAGCAGAGCCGCGTCAACGTGGTCGACGGCGAGGGCCGGATCGTGTTCGGACCGCCGCTGCGCAGCGGTGGCCTGACGCTCGGGCGCCAGTTCGAGACCACGCTCTACAAGTGGACCCTGAACGTGACCATGACCTCGGCCGAGGAGCTGGCCGCAGCCGTCGCGCGCCGTCGTGTGCTGGAGATGACGCTGGTCGGCCTGTCCGGCATCGTCGTGATCGCCGGCATCATCGTGATCCTGCTGGCCGCGGCGCGCGAGAGTAAGCTCTCGAACCTGAAGAGCGACTTCGTGGCCAACGTTTCGCACGAGCTGAAGACGCCGCTCTCGCTGGTGCGCATGTTCGGCGAGCTCCTCCAATCGGGTCGCGCAGATACCGAGGAGAAGCGCCGCCAGTACCTGCAAATCATCGTGTCCGAAAGCGAGCGTCTGGCGGCGCTGATCGAGAACGTGCTCGACTTCGCCAAGGTGGAGCGCGGGCAAGCCGCCTACGAGTTCTCCGAGCACGACCTCGGCGACGTCGTGGCGCGCGCCGTCGAGGCCTGCCGGGTGCGCGCCGAGCGCGAAGCCGTGACGCTCGAGCTCGAGGTCGCAGAAGGCTTGCCCAGCGTCTGGCTCGACGAACGCGCGATCGAGATCGCCGTCATCAACCTGGTCGACAATGCGCTCAAGTACGCCCCCGACGGCAAGCGCGTCACCATCTCCGTCCAGCGCCAGGGCGGCGACCTGGAGGTGCGCGTCGCGGATCAAGGCGCCGGCATTGCGCCGGAGGATCGCAAGCGGATCTTCGACCGCTTCGTGCGCGGCAAGGACGCGACGGGCAAGCAGGTGCGCGGCAGCGGCATCGGGCTCGCGCTCGTCAAGCACATCGCCGAAGCCCACGGCGGTAACGCCTGGGTGCGAGATGGATCACCGCGAGGGAGCGTGTTCGTGCTCAGCCTCGAGGTTGGACGCAAACAGCCGCGGAAGGCGCGGGCGAACTAGGCGCTGTCAGCCGTCAGGGTTGGCTATTCGGGGACTTCGCCGTCGTCGGTGGCGGACTGGAGCTGCAAGAGCTCTTTGTCGCTCAGGTGAACGGCGCTCGCGCCCGCGGCTCTCGGCGCGGCTCCCGCGGGAGGGGCGGGCATGGGAGGCGCCGCGGCGGCCAGAGCGGCCGGCTCGATGTCCTCTTC
>JALYWZ010000838.1 GCA_030852505.1 Myxococcota bacterium
CGCGGCGTAGGTCTCGAAATTACTCGCCTTTTTCTGGCGGAGGGCGCGGAAGTGCTCGGCGTCGCGCGCGACCCTGCTCGGCTCGAGAGCGCGGCCCGCGAGCTCGACCCCGAACAGCGCCGCCTGAGCGTGCTCGCGGCCGATCTGGAACAGCGCGAAGCTCCGGCGCAGATCGCGCGGGCCGTCTCGGAGCGCTGGGGGGCGCTCGACGTGTTGTTCAACAACGCGGGCGTCCAGATCGACGGCGCAGCCAACGGCCTGTCGGACGGCACCGAAGCCGTGCTCGAGCGGTCGATGGCGGTGAACCTGTGGGCGCCCTATCGGCTGTCGATGGCGCTCTTGCCGCTGCTCGCGAACGGACGCGAACCGCGCATCGTCAACGTCAGCTCCGGGGCGGGAAACTTCGAGAGCCTGCGGACACCGAAGATCGCCAGCTACCGCCTCAGCAAGTGGGCGCTGAACGGGCTCACGCTGATCTTGGCGGGTGAGCTCGAGGGCAAGGTCGCGGTGAACGCTTTCGATCCGGGGTGGGTGAAGACGGATCTCGGAGGCCCGAACGCGCCGGGGCGACCGACCGAATCGGCGCGCGGCGCGCTCGCGATCGTGACGCTGCCGTTCACAGAGACCGGCAAGTTCTGGAAGGACGGCGCAGAGATCGCGTTCTGAGCCGGGCCCGGGTCAGCGCATCAGCTGCAGCGCGCCCTCCACGATCAGCTCGATCGCGAGCAGTGACAACATCACGCGCACCACACTGCGAAACGTGCGCTCCGGCACGCGGTCCAGCAGGCGCGTGCCGATCGCCGAGCCGATCACGGCCGCGCCACACAGGCACAGCGTGGGGACGAGGAATTTCGCGAACGAGAAGCCGGTGATGCCGAACAGCAGCACCTTCGAGCCGTGCTGAAAGATCTGGCAAGCCGCCAGCGTCGCGACCGTGCCCTCGGAGCCCAGATTCAGGGCCAGCACGAACGGCCCGAGCAGCGGCCCCGTCGCGCCGACGACGATCGAGAAGAACCCGACCAGCGCGCCCCCGAGCGGCAACGCCAACCGGGCGCGCTCGGGCCCCCCCGCGATCGACGGCTTCTTCTGCGTCAGCGTCGCGATCAACACGAACACCCCGATCCCGATCTGACCGGCCGCTGGCGGGATCGAGCGCGCCACCCAGATCCCGAGCACCCCTGCGGGTAACAGCGGCCACGCGAAGCGCACCACCGCACCCCACGCGATCTGACGGCGCAAAAACCAGGCCCGCGACCCGTTCGACGTCAGCTGGATGATGCCGTGGATCGGGATCGCGACGACCGGCTCGAGCCTCATCAGCAGCGCCACCAGCAGGAACAACCCGCCGGCCATGCCCAGGATGCCGGAGATGATCGAGGTACCGATCGTCACCCCGAACAGCACGACCCAAAAAAGCAGATCACTCACGCTCGTCGAAGCCCAGCGCGCGAGCAGATCACGAATGCCTCACGCCTACCAGGCCGCAAATCACCGACCGGGCGGCGCGCCCTTGACGGTGGCTCGAAGCGGTGGCTTGAAACGGTTCTAGCGTATGAGGCACTGGGTTCTGGGAGCCGTCGCTGCGGTACTGATGAGCGCCCTCGGGTGCTCTTCGGAGTCGGTGTCTTCGGATGAAGCGAGCGCGACCGGCGGTCGTTCGAGCACGCCTCCGAGCCGCGGCGGCACGGGCAACGGCGCCGCCGGAGCCGAGAGCGGTCCGGGTGAGCTGCTGCGCGTGTCCGTGAGCGCCGACCAGCCGAGCTTCGTCGACCTCGACGGCCCAGCGGTCACCGAAGAAGAGAGCCCCGGCGAGTCGACCGAGTGGGACCTGTCTTTCCACGGCTGGAACGTCCAGACCAACGGCGGCGTCTCCGGCCCCGGCAAGGGCTGGTCCTTCGGCCCCATCTCTTATTACTACCTCGAGTTCCCCGAAGATCCGATCGATGCCCCGCTCGAGATCGTCGATCACGCGGGCGGCGCTTTTCAGAATTGGTACGTGTACGCGGAGGATCACGGGCTCTACAGCCGCTACCACGTCTACGGCGTGCGCACGCCGCGCGGCCTGTTCAAGCTGCAGATCCTCGGCTACCGCGGGGAGGTCGAGGGCGCGCCGGTGAGCGCGCTCTACCGGCTGCGCTGGGCCGAGGTCAGCGAAGACGCTGAGGGCGAGCCGCAAGAGCTGTCGAACCTCGACGCCACCGCGAACGGCGACGCGACCAATCCCGACGAGCCCAGCACTTGCCTCGTGCTCGCAACCGGAGAAGAGCTGCGGCTCACGCCGGAACAGGCGCTCGGCTCCAAAGACTGGGACCTGTGCTTCCGGCGCGACGCGATCAGCCTCAACGGCGGTGTCGGCGGTCCGGGAGAGGTGGAAGCCGTCGATCTCGACGCGGCCGACACCAGCTCGGAAAACGACGACGAAGAGGCCGTGATCGCGCGCACGCCCTCGACGGAGCTCGAGCGCTTCGAGGCGACGGATTACGCGCGCCTCACCGCGCGCGGGGTCCTGTACGCCCCCGACGGCGTCGTCTCGGGCTTCACCGGGCGCTGGTACGAAGCCGGCGAGCCTCCGCTACCGAGCCTCGACGCCTGGCTCGTGGAGGGCGCGGAAGGCCTCTCGAGCTTCCTCGTCGCCTTCGACGGGTTCGAGGGCGCCGACGAAAACGGACCCGGGACGGTGCTGCTACGCGTGGTGCCGACCGAGCGCTGAAAACCGATAGCGAGCCCCGCTGCGGGCCGGCGGACACGCCACCTCTGCTCGCCAACGTGTATCGATACGGAACTGCCATGCTGAACGCCCAATCGTCTCTTGCGAGCGCAATAGCCCTGCTGCTCGCCGCCGCCTGCGCCGCCACGCCCGCGAAAGCCCCGGAGCCCGCGCCGAGCCCGGCCCCCACCTCGAGCGCACGCACCGACGAGCCCCACC